>JAIXXP010000052.1 GCA_027490665.1 Cryomorphaceae bacterium
GCGTACCCGAAAAACCGATATCGCGATTTTGATACATATATACTACCGAAGTATCTGGGAAAATGCGCACTTGTTGAGCTTCAGAAAGGGTAATTTGTTCGACTTGTCTTAAAATGAGCTCTTGTTTGTCTAGACTGATGCTCGCGTAAATCTGGTCTTGGAGTTTGCGTAAATCTGAAACCACAAGAATGTTGTCGTAGTCTCCACTTCCCTGCACCGCTGCTGCATAGGCCAATAGTTTTGGACTAACTTGTATTTTCTTTTGCAGTGGATCTGAAATGAGTAAGCCAGCTGCTAATAAATCAACAAAAAGAGGCTTGACTTGGTCAATTGTTTTTTTCATAGCATTGGCCAATTCGCCTTCGGTAAACAAGGTGGTGCCTTGTTTTTCAACCAAAAGCGAAAATTGTCTGAATGGATCATTGGTGCCTGCGCTTGCAAAACGGCTGTAGAGCGCTTTGTCAAAGTAATTCATGGATTCAAAGCGCGCCATTTTGCGTTCTTGTGCAGTGCCAACATCAAAGGTAAAGTATGGATCAGAGGTGCCTTTTTTCCAGGTCAAGACCGGTGCATAACAATACAATTTAAAGTAGCTATCCACAAATGGAAAGTAATCGGTTCCGCGCTGAGCTGCGGCCAGGCGCAACTGTTGCTGTTTCTCGTCAAAAGTAAAAAAGCATTCTTGAATACTAAGGGAATCACCATTTTTATAGCGCAAGACTGCAGTAGCATTTCGGGCCAAAATTTGTAGCGGCGACATCTCAAAACCTGCTGAACTGATTTCAAAAACAACCTTAGACTCGCGTTTGAAAATAAGTTTGGCAGGTTTACCCGCTGCGCCCTTGCCGATGAAGTCGGCGCCTTCTAGGGTAAAACTTCCTTCGTAGTCCATTTGTGGTCTGAGGTCATTGATTTTCAGTCGTTTTTCATAGGAAGTAAATTGAGGCGCTGATTCTTGCTCGGCTAAATCTAGGGTGGTGAGGTCAGTAAGTTTTCCTAAAATTGGAGTTGTAAAATATGGTGTCGAAAGTGCAACGGAGTCGGCTTTGAGTTTAGCGGTTTGAAGATCCGCTTTGTAAGAACGAAGGCTTGCAAAAGTTTCGTTTTTGGGTAATTTAACTTTCTCCCAGTTAAGGGTGCCATTTTTACCGTCGAAACGCTTGGTCTGCATGTCAAAGTTTCCGGAGGTATTGTAGACTACAATAGAGTCTTCAGGACGTTTGTTGTCGTCGTATTTAATACACTTCAAATTGACATTAGTTGCTTCAATGATGAGCTTTTTGCCATCAACCCAACGGAGGGAGCCACCCTGGGCTGTCCAAGTAAAACTGCGTTCCTTATATAAGGCACCATATTTGAAAAAATCGACTGAAAAATCCAAAAATGTAGTGAGTTTGTCGTCGGGTGAGGCTGCGTAGTCGAATACATATTTGTACCACGGGTTGGCTAAATCTGGGCTTACCTTGTTTTGAACAATGGCAATGCTGGCTTGCATGAAATCAAGAAGGTCAGGATAAGCCGGCACTTCTTTGGCCTGCAGTTGGTTGCAGTTTTCTTGCAGTTTTTTAAATTGCGTATCGTTGAGTGTAGAGCCTTTGATCAATTGCGGTAATTGGTCTTTGAGATAACCTTGGGCGCTTTCGTCTAAGACAAGTTGCTGCCAGGCTTTGACAAATTTATCGCGTTCAAGCGGAAAGGTTTGCGCTACAAAATGAGGGATACATGCAAGTATGCCCAGGAACAATAAAAGTTTTTTTGTCATTATATTTTATTTAAGAGCACAACGGCCCAGTTTTCGCGGGCATCGGTTCTGACCCATTCGAAACCAACTTGCGCAGCCGCTGCAACGAGATCAGGGGCATCGGTTACAAAAAATCCACTGAGTAAGAGCAGACCGCCGCTGGCAATTGCCTTGCTGTAATCAGGCAGTTGCTCGAGAAGTACATTTTTGTTGATGTTCGCTAAAATGATATCAAACTGTACTTCCGGAATGGCTTCAGCCCCACCGTGAATAGCACTGATGCGCTGGCTTTTGTTCAGGGCTACATTTTCAAGGATGTTTTCAGCAGACCATTCTTCGATTTCGATGGCTACAATTTGAGCTGCACCCAAGCGTTCTGCTAGAATGGCCAAAACACCTGTTCCAGCACCCATGTCGAGAACTCTTTTGCCTTCCCAGTCCATGGATAACATATTTTGGCAAATAAGATAGGTGGTTTGGTGGTGCCCTGTGCCAAAACTCATTTTGGGTAAGATGGTGATTTCAATGCCATCAAAGGGCGCTAGCGCATGAAACGGCGCTACAATGCGTAAGTTTTTACCAATAAATACAGGTTCAAACTGCGCCTCCCAGGTAGCATTCCAATTTTGCTGCGGAAGTAGCGCAAGGTCGTAACTTTGTATTTCAGCACCTTGCGCTTGCAACTGACCTAATAAAGTCTGGAGAACAGCGCCATCATAGCTAACCTCCTGAATATAAGCTTTGAGCTGAGGCGCTTCTTCTACAAAACTTTCGTAATCGAGTTCAGCTAAATAAGCCACAAAGATGTCGTGCCAGTTATCAAAATTGCCAAGCGTGAGTTGGAGTTCGTAGTAGTTCATGAGTGAAGTGCTTGCCAAAGTTGATGAAAAGTGTGTGGATTTAGTGCTGCGCCACCCACTAATGCGCCGTCTACGTCCGGACAACTGAAAATTTCCGCGGCGTTCTCGGCATTGACGCTGCCGCCATATAAGATTGGTACAAGTTGGCCAGCTTCTCCAAAAAGGTGCACCAAATGGTTGCGGATGGCCATATGCATTTCGGTAATTTGAGAGATATCGGCACTTGAGCCAGTTCCTATTGCCCAGATGGGTTCGTAAGCTACCACTAGCAATTGGAGTTGTGCTGCGCTCAACTGACTTAAATGTTCAGTAAGTTGACGTAAAACAAAAGCTATATGCGCTGAAGATGCTCGGGTTTCTGTTGATTCTCCACAACACAAAATGAACGGCAGCGCTTGCTCGGCACAAGCCTTTACCTTTTGAGTAATCATTTCATTGTTCTCTGCAAAAACTTGGCGGCGTTCAGAGTGCCCAATAAGAACTGATTGAACTCCAATGCTTTGAAGTTGGGCAATAGAGAGTTCACCGGTATATGCGCCATCCAATGCAGCATACACATTTTGGGCTCCATAATGAATGTCCGTTTGCTTGAAATCTTTGAGGAAGATGGCGCTCGGGTATATCCTGACTTCGGCTTTTAAGGAATGCCAGTCAAGTGTTTGAAAGGTATCTAACCAAGTGTCGACTGCTGTTTGCGTCAAATTCATTTTCCAATTTGCCGCGAGTATCTTTTTTCGCATGAAACGAAAATAAGACTTTTATCAGCGCAACTTTTGCTTTTGCAATTGGGTTTTCAAGTCTTCTTTGTTGAAAGCCTCTGCGCCTTCTGGGCCATGGTAGAGTTTCACGAGGTTGCCGTTCCACAAATAAGCCACTCCAGGTACGTCGCGGTTACCTCCCAATACGGTCCAAAACTCGATGATATCCAATACCTTGTAGGTATAAGACGCCCCTGCAAACTTAAAGAAGTCAGGGATTTCTTCAGCGGCTTCATCCATGAATAGGATCTGTATTTCAGGAAAACCTGGGGTGCTATTTTTGAGCGCTGTAAGTTGTTTGGCAGTGGCGCGGCAGTGGTCGCAACTTGGTGCAAAGAAACAAAGCAGCTTTTTACCCTGATTGATGTTTGCAAAGTGCTTTTCGTAGCCCGATTTTTTCATTTTAGGCCCCTGATCCTTTGGCTTCACGACCTTTGTGGTGTCTTTGCCAATTTCCGATGAAGTCGAAGTTTTTTCAGAACCAGTTACCGTCGGGTCAACTTGCGTCATTTCGGTGGTGTCTGAAACTGAAGTGCCAGCGGTTTTTTCTACAATTCGGGCAGCCCTATATGTTGGGATGAAGATGAACATCAGCAACATGCAGACACTTAATATGGTTGTTAAAAACCAAATATTGGAACGCTCTGGGAGTTGAGCACCATAGCGCTTCCAAAGCAAGGCCAAGAGGCCAATAGATAAAACGTTTTTCATGATAGCTTCTAATGGGGTCATGGGTAAAAGGGCACCAAAACATCCGCAATTGCCTTTGTTGCCAGTGGTGAAAATTTCGATAGAGAGATGAACCACAAAGATGCCTAACATAGCAATAAGTGCTGGAATGACCCATTTTTTAAGGTCAAAAGGAAAAAGTAGTAACAAGCCCAAAGCGAACTCTACACCAATAAGGCTTCTGGAAAAAAATTTGGCGAGCTCGACTGAAAAACCAAGCGGATAAAGTTGCTTGATTTCAAACATAGAAATTGTACCGTAAGCGGAAGGGTCTGGATAAATTTTGCCATAGGCAGAAACCAGAAAGAGCCCTGCAATGATAATGCGGATACTCCAAGGAAGATAGCGTTCAATTGGTTGCATGTGTTTGGTTTTGAGGTAAAATTAAACGCCTAGTTGCATTATGGCTACACTTTAACAGCCTCTTAACAATTTTCTAAATGAATGAGTGCAAAAACACTGTAATTGAGCATATCAAAGTAATTGCCTTCTACCCCTTCAGACACCTGAGTAGCACCGGCGTTGTCTTCGATTTGCTTGATGCGCATGATTTTACTAAGAATAAGGTCAGTAAGGGAGCTCACGCGCATGTCGCGCCATGCTTCGCCGTAGTCGTGGTTTTTGCGTTCCATAAGGGATTGCGCCTCAGCTGCTATTTGCTTGTATTTCACAATGGCCTCCTGGGCTTGCATGCTGTCCTGCAGGCCAGCTGGTTCTCGGACTTGAATAATGGCCATGATGCAATAATTCACGATGGCTTGAAAAGCATCTTCAAAGCTCTCGCCTACCAAATTTTTGCCTGTTTCTTGAATAGTGCGGATGCGCTGTGCTTTGATAAACAGTTGGTCTGTTAAAGAGCTTGGGCGCAAGATGCGCCAAGAGAGTCCGTAGTCGAGTGTTTTTTTTTCGAAAATCTCTCGACAAATAGTCATTACATTTGTGTATTGTATTTGCGTTTGTGTCATGAGTCAAGCTAAGGAACTAAGTACGGCATTTCAGAAGAGCCGCTTTTTAAACATAAAAGGCGTGCTCCACGACTTCAGCCAACCAAAGATAATGGGAATTTTGAACATAACGCCAGACTCCTTCTTTGAACAGAGTCGCGTATTGAAACAAGAACAACTCCTCGAGCGCGCCAAAAATATGCTCGATGCTGGCGCAGACATCCTAGATCTGGGCGCGAGCTCAACGCGTCCGAACGCAAGCATCAATAGTGCACAAGAAGAAATCGAGCGCTTGGAAGATAGCATATTCGTCCTCAAAAAGGAGTTTCCGTCTGTGCTCATTTCCTTAGACACCTACTACGGTGCAGTGGCCCAACATGGCATCGCACAAGGCGCAGATATCATCAACGATATTTCTGCGGGGCAATTCGACCCAAGCCTTTGGCCTGTGGTGGCTGCTCAGCAAATTCCATATATCCTCAACTACAACCGCGCAGATCAACAAAACACAACAAACTCGCACCTTCAAAACAAAGGTATTGTCAGTGACGCACTTTCCTTTCTTTCAGAAAAACAAGCCGCACTCAAGGCTTTGGGTTGCACCGATATTTTAATTGACCCAGGATTTGGTTTTGGGAAAAGCTTGAATGAGAACCACGAACTGCTACAAAAATTGGAGCACCTTCATTTATTGGGTGCACCTCTCCTAGTTGGTGTTTCGAGAAAATCGATGATCACCAAGAAAATAAATTGCAGCCCTGCCGAAGCATTAAACGGCACAAGCATCTTACAAACACTTGCCTATACTAAAGGCGCACGCATTTTTAGAGTTCACGACGTTAAGGAAGCAAAAGAACTGATTCTCTTGTTAGCTGCCCAAGATTTGCACTAATTGAAACTTTTTTACGTACTTTCGTATGATTGTACATCTTTAACAAGCGTATGAAAGCTTTTACTTTATTTTTTGCCTCCTGTTTTGCATGGCTCAGCTATGCTCAGGCCCCTTCCGCTAACTTCACCATTTCAGACTCCGACAACAGTCTCTGTGAAGGCGACTGCATTTTTGTTGTGAACAACTCTACGGGCGACGACCTCACCTATCTCTGGACTTTCCAAAATGCGACCCCCGCTACTTTTGTTGGTCAGAACCCTGGCCCTATTTGTTTCAATACGGCAAGTACAACAGGCCCTTTTGCAATTACCCTTAACGCCACAAACGCGCAGGGCGCTGTAAGTACCATTACCCAATTTGTAACGGTCTTGCCAATGCCAACAATCACAAGTACCATTTCAGACACACTTTCAGGTGTTTATGTCGTTATCCCAGATACCACCATTGACATGTTCCAAGAAGCCTACCTATATGCTGAAGGCGCTCCGTTTGGTGGCAACCTCACATGGTACCCGAGCGGTGTAGCTGCAGACAGCATACCAGGTTGTTCGGCTTGTATTGCTGGCGACTCCTTAACTGTTACACCATTTTATACAACCAGTTATGTTGTACAATACGGTCTGAACGGCTGTTTTGCTTACGATACTGTTTTGGTTACGGTTAATTTTGCCAACCTCGTTAAGGTAGAGCTTCCCAATTCGTTCTCTCCTAATGACGACGGCGAAAACGACTTCTTTCGCGTACTCACCAACGTAGATGCCGATAGCGATTTTAGCAATGGCTTTGAAGAAGGCGGCGCACTCGCTGAAATCGACTTGCGGGTATTTAACCGCTACGGACAACAGGTATTCCGTACCACTGACGTCAATGAAGGTTGGGATGGTACCTACAAAGGCAAGGCCATGAACCCTGCCACTTATACCTATATTTTAAACTTCCGCACCATTGACGGCCGTTCAGGCTCGCGCAAAGGCAACGTGACCCTTTTTAGATAAGCACATGAAACGCAACGTATTCTTATCCCTAGCAATCGCAGCTACTTTTAGTGCTGCTGCCCAACACGACCGCATCATTTCAAACTGGACGCAGTCTCAAACCATTTACAATCCAGGTGCTGTAGCAACGGGCCAAGGAGACATGAGCTTCTTTGCCAATCACCGCTCTCAGTGGCTTACTGTCCCAGACATGGGCGTAGGTATCCGCAGTAATTTCATCAATGGCGAATTCAAAATCAAAGAAGATGGCATTGCCAATCGCAACAACTTTGGTATTGGTTTCAATATACTCAGCGACCAATCTGGCGCGGCAAACCTCACTACTCTTAGTGTGTCTTTGCCTTTGAACTACACCTTAGCCCTAGATCGTCAAAACAAACTCAGTATTGGTATAGCTCCAGGCTTTATACAACAAGGTTCTGACCGCTCTAGCCAAACCTGGGAAAACCAATGGGATGGTTCTATCTTTAATCCGAATACCAACGTAGAAAACAGCATTAATGCCAGCTACGCTACCATGGACCTCGGTACCGGAATTTTCTTTCAGCACCAAATCAATAACCGCTCTTCGTTCTATGCTGGTTATGCGCTCAATCACCTTATCAAACCAAAAATGGCTTGGTCTTTTAGCGGCGACAAAATGTACATGCAAATGGTACTTCAAGGGGGTGCTGATTTAGCAACACGCAACTCCGATTTTCGCATCCAACCAAACTTTGTTTATTTCAGAACGGGCAACACCAACAGCCTTACTGCAGGTGTAACGTTTGAAAACACAATTAAAGAAGGTTCGAAAATTACAGGTATCAACAAATCTAATTGTGTGAACTACGGCGTATATTACCGCCACAACGACGCACTTGTTGCTACTTTCGGCATGAAGGTTTCGCAATTCCGCTTTGGTTTGTCTTTCGATGCCAACACTTCCAAACTGAACCAAGCAACTGGTGGCATTGGTGGTGTTGAGGTTTATTTCAAGGCCCTACTGAACTACAAAAAGTTCAACTCACAATCCCGCATGAAATAAGGCATTCAACACCAAAAGAATCATACTAAAAAAGGCCCGCTTTCGCGGGCCTTTTGCTTGGTCTAAAACTTGAACAGCGGAATTTTAAGAAATTCTGGAGGAGGTATTGGGCTCTCTGAAGCCATGACTAATGAAATTTCATGGTCTATAAGCACCAACTCAACAAGTGGTGCTTTGTATTTTCTCTTGGTTGTCAAAACTATTTCTGGTTCTGTTTTTGGTTCTATTTTTTTCATAACGCTTTTCTTTTTGGATCGAGATTAATTGGCAAGGAGCAACTTGTAAATCTTGGATTGGCTCTGGTACTTGACATTCAGAAAGTACGTTCCAGTGCCTTTAGGAATTGGCAAGCATTCAACTTGTTGTTCAAAAGACTTCTCAAAAACCAACCTTCCCGAGAGGTCATAGAGTTGAAGCAATCCTTCAGGTAAACAAGATTCGGCTAACACAACCTTGATACCAGTTTGTTGGTCGAGCGTTACTTCGATCACCTCTTCTAAAACAGCCAATTCACTTGCATCTAAAGGCGCAAATAATGGATTGACCACGTTGCCTGTTGGCAAATTGAAATGCAAGACAAAGCGCGTAGAAATTACACCATTTGCTCCGTAGAAGGTGTAGCTTGGCTCTAAACTGAGGTCTTGAAAAATACCCAGTTGTTTGTCTTCTAATAAAATCAGGCCGTTATCTACGTTTAACTCCACTGCATGCAGTGTATAAAATTGCGCAGCCGGCAACTCTACAATAACAGGTATTTCATGATGTTTTTTGTTGAGCTTGAGTGCATTGATAACTAATTTTTTACCATTGACGGCCGTGTAGCACTGTGGATAATTGACCACTAACATTTTTTCGGCATCAAAACCGTCTATTTGAGCACTCTGCTGCTGATCCATATATACAATCAACTGATCTTTGCGCAGGCCATCTTCCAAATTGAGGCGAATAAAAGCAGGGAAATCTACAGCTGTACTTTTGAGGCCTTCATAACCAAGCGAATGATGGCTGCGCATGGCATTGGTAAAGCCTATGCTTCCTGTGGTGTTTCCATCGGGTATTTTCACCCAGAAAGATTGCAATGGCGGAATAAACCGATTGACAGCGATACCACTGAGGCTGGTTCCTAAACCGCTCTGCGCGTTGTAGGTATCGAAGACCATTGTTTGCAAAGGATCGGCAGTACGGTACCACATAGTAGGCAGTAAGTTGGTCAAGTTGGCTGCATCAAAATCTAGATAAGAAGCATACGGATTAGATACCAAATTGAAACCGCGGTAATAATTGGTGGTCCCTGTTCGGGTGCAAGGAATCGTGAAGTTGCCGTTGTTGAGAGTGGCACCGTTAAAGATTAATGTATCATTGCTGAGGCTTTGCACAAAATATCCCTTCCCTACTTCGATAGGTGTTGTGGAACCAGTGATTTCTTGCCAGTTTCCTAACGGCTCGCTAAAATACTTGAGCACATTTGCTGTTTGAGCGGCAAAATCTGAACTTAAGGTTGTGGGCATAGGCGCGCCCAAAAACCAAAACCTTCCATTAGGAGTTGTTTGGCCAGTGCCCGTGATATACTGTTGTAGTTGAACAGTACCGTTTCCGGTCCAAGCACTATTTGTGGCTTGCACCAGAGTTGCTTTGTCTTCTAAAGTAAGTTGGCCTTGCAAATTGATGTCGCCATCGACCGATAGTTTTTTACTCTCTTTCAACTTCAGATGCGCCCCAGGTGCAATGGTCAGCAGCGCAAGTACTGCTGTGGTGTCTAATAAAACAGTTGTTGCTGCTGGAATGAGCACAGTAGCTCCAACCGCAGGCACACCACCGCACCAATTTTGGGCTTGCTTCCAAGAGCCTAGTTCTGCGCCTTTCCAAGCGCCAGTTGGCAAAACCAAAGCCTCGACCTCACAACGACCCGAGCTCTCGCAACCATTCAATCCTAATTGCGCCGCAAAATAATGACCTTGATGCACCAACGGTGTTGTGCTTGCCAACGCCTGGTTACTCGATAAAGTTGGATACCAGACAAGATTAGACTGCACCAAACTCAAATCACTGAGCACTGCTCCAACGCAACGCTTTTGTTGGGTCTGACCTGAAGGGTTTCCAGGTACCTCTGGCGCAGCTTGAATCGCAACAGCTGCACTCAAGCTGGAACTTCGGCCTGTAAAACTGGTCACTTTAAATGTGTAGGTTTGACCTGGCGCTAATTGATCAAGGAGCGCTGTTGAACCCGTACCTGTTTTGGAACCGCCCGGAAAACCAGTAATGCGCCATTGGCCCGCTGGCAAGCCCGTTAAATGAACCTTGCCAAAACCCTGCGTGCAATTCGGCTGTTCTACTTGTGCAACCTGAGGGCTTGCCGGCGGAGCTGCTGGAGAAAAATCCAGACCTTTATAAAGAAAATTTGTACCTGATGCCGCCAATTCTTGTGCAACAGCATTTTGACTTGAATCGGTAAGAACAATCAGCTTATTGTTGTCTAAACCTGGGCTACTTAAAAAAGTACTCGCATAGAGTTTAGGTAAGGAATCTGCGAAGTCTACTAATAAGCCATTGGCCCGATGACCGTGGGTGTATATTTTATTCCAGCTCGCATTTTCAAATTTCCATTTTTGAATACCGCCACCACTTTGCCCATTAATAGGTTGGTCGTCTGCAATGTAAGCTAATTGACCGTCAGGACTAAAAGAAAAGCCTCGAGGAGAAGGTGTAGCAAGTACAAGTGTCACAGCCTGCCCGGCGTTAACAGGCAGCCCCACACCTACTTGATAGATACCTGCCGGAGTTTCAGCTGTCGAGAAATAAAGTTGTTCATTGAAGACCTCTAAAGTGCGTATCGCTGAAAATACGGCGCTAAGTTGTGTGTAATTGCTGCCGTTGAAATACCATACACCTCCTGAATTGCCACTGCCGATTCCGGCTGCATAAAAACAATTGTTTGGCAAGGGTATCAAGGAAGTAAGGTAACCTCCTACAAATGGCAAAGTTGGACCTGTAGTAGGAAGTACCACACGCGTTGTGACCGACGCACCAGTACTTAGAATATTAGTGGCCTTCGGCTGCGTCTGAGCTAAGTCATTGGTGCCGGGTGCCGCTGCAAAACCAGGAATGCCAACCAAATTATCCACAGAATTCAAATAACCTGTTGCCACATTGAGCTCACCCGTTTCTGTAAGTAAATTGTTGTTCTCGAACTGTTGACCTAAGGTTTGAATAACAAGGCCATCCGGAAACAACTCCTGTAAATTTAAAGGATAAGCAACCGACCCTAAAGGATTGGCGCCGTCTCCAATTCTATTTAAAATCAAATTACCTGGCGTAAAACCAGACACAACAATACTTCCTGCGACATAAGTAAGTTGATAATTGCTGGACAAAAAACTACCCTGCGCCAAAGAAGGCACCACCTCATTGGCATAAACCCCAACTTGTGCACCTGTGCCTGTAGCAAGACCCGCTGGGCCATAAGTAATTGTTACATCTTGAATGCTTTCACCGATGATCAGACCCGAACTTGTAAAGGTTGTTTGTCCGGCGCCACCACTGAGTACCTGCCCCAATTCTTTATTGACGTCATTGGCAATAATCTGTAGGTTTTGAAGCGCCACTAAATTATTCGTATTAGAGGTGAGCACCGTTGCTGAAGGTGCGCCACTGCTACTTAGTAAGAGGCAAGGGTTTTGGTTAAAAGCACCAGAAGGCTTGTTGTAGATAGTACGGATGTATATGGTGGTGCCATTGGAAAGTCCTGACAAATTTGTGGAGCCGAAACCCGTTGTGGCTTGGGTAGAAATTTCAAAACCAGGCTGTGGGCTTACAGAAATTGGGCCATTCCAGGATCCAGCATTAATGGTATAACTGACAGTATTTGACACCGTACCATAGGTGGTGCTTAGCGCTTGCGGCAAACTCAAATTGGCCCATACAGGCAATAACAAGCCAGAAAAACTAACGTTGTCAAAGCGCCAAGAGCCGGTCGCTGAGTAAGATCCATGGTTGTTACTCGAATTTGGCGAATATACCGCACCGCCATCAGCCCTCATGTACGCTGAGTTTGATGAAAAAGGACCAATTTGATTCGACTCATCAAAGGCAGCAGGACTAAAAATAGAAACGATCCGCACCCTGAAGTCAGGATTGTTATCTATGCCAACAACTGAACTAAAGTCGACAGTATAATTTTGCCAGGAATCTTGAGGCGAGAGGCCACCTGCATTGACCCAAAAGTTATTGACCCAATTGAGGCCGCCATCCAAACTGTAATCTAGGCGAGCCCAGCGAGATGCCGGGCCTGTAGCTCTTTGGCTAAAGGTAAGTGCAATGCCACCATAACCTACCGTACTGACCAAAAACCCAACTCCTCTTGTGGCATTTTGTGAAGATTGATTGGCAAAATTGGTGACTTGCCAACATTTGCCATAAGTTGAGCTTGGGAAGGAACTATTGAGGCTTCCCCAAACTTGAGTACTCCCTGACCCCACATTAGGTATTGTGTTGCTGTTATGGAAATCCCAGGAGGTAATGACATCTTGAGACCAGAATTGGAATGTAATGAAACTGCAACTCAATAGCAGTAAACGGCTTAGATTGGATATTTTTGTTTTCATATCGATTGATTTGAATCAAAATTACCTTTTGGGTCATCTTTGTGTATTACAAAAAAATCAAGATAAATTGCAAGAATCTTCAGTCGTATTAGTAAAGCATAATTTTAAATGCCGTTAACGTTTTTTAAGCTAATTTTATAGAATGAATACCCTGCTTCGAGAAATTTACGACACCAAACCCAACTTCGTTTGTAAGCAAACCGGAGAAGAACTCCTTCTCATTCCATTAAAAGACAACGTAGCAGATTTCAATCAATATTTGGTACTCAATGAACTTGGGGCTTTTGTTTGGATGGCTCTTAGCGCTGAACTCACCTTCGATGCGCTCCAAAATCAAATCATGAACGAGTTTGAGGTCGAAGAAGATGTTTTACGTACCGACCTCGAAAAATTCATCCCTGAAATACACCGTTTCACCCGTACCAAATGACCGCAACTGGGAGCATAACAGTGGCGGGTTTTCAGTTCGGTCTTTACAATCAGAGCGAGCTTGCATTGGTCTTCGAAACGGGTTTTGAAGATTTCCTCAGCACGGCTTCAGAAGACCTACACCGCAGCCTTGTTTTTAAAGAAGGGTTTACTTCTGTAGGAATTGAAAAAACACTTTACCAAGCCAAAACAGGCGATCAAATACTCTGGGAAATCATTGAAGGCAACAGCGAACGCTGGTTTTTGGTGTACCATCCTCAAAACGGAACCCTACAACAACAAGCGCAGTACGACCCAGCCCAGCAAACCTGGACCATCCATTGCGAAGCCCAACAAATTCAAAAAGACAAGGTGCTCAACCCCTTAGCCTATCCAATGGCACCGCTCCTATGGTATGTACTCACTACCGAAGAACCTTTGTTACTCATGCATGCATCTGGGATACTTGATGGGCAAAAAGGTCGGATTTTTGCAGGCTTCAGCGGCGTAGGAAAAAGCACCATGGCCGGCATTTGGGAAAGAAACGGAGCGCAAGTTATCAACGACGACCGCTTGCTGCTCAAAAAAGAAAAAGATGGCTCTTGGCGCATGTACAATACACCAATGTATTATCGTGCCCTGCCCGCAACAGCCCCATTGAAGGCCATCTACCTTCCTTATCATAGCGCCCAAAACACGTGTCAACCCATAACTGGTGCGCTAGCGCTAGCCAATCTTTTGGCGTTTACAATTCACCACGGCTACGATCCAACACACGTGTTACACCACAGCAATGTTGCCGAAGATTTACTCCAAACGGTTTCAATAGCCAAACTCGGGGTTGTCCCGACGGACGCAATAATTGATTTTATCAAAGCTAATGAGCAAAGTGCATCTTAGGTCAGAACTACTTGCCTTACTGCAATTAAGTGCACCAAATGTCTCTGAAAGCAAATTCGAGACTATTTTGCGCGCACTGCCAACATCATTTAATTGGAACTATTTCTTGGAACGCGCCATTGCTACCAAACTCGCTGGCTATTTGCTCCACTACCCAACGCTTGCCCAACAACATTACCCTCCTTTTGTTTTTGAAAAAATCAAAAGCTACCAACAACTCATTTTATTGCACAGCACTTTTTTAAGAGCAGATGTTTTAGAACTGAC
>JAIXXP010000111.1 GCA_027490665.1 Cryomorphaceae bacterium
AAACAACTCATTGAGCTCCGCTGCCTCAATAGACAGCGCCACCGCTAAATTCTTGGTATCGTGAAACTGCTGCCACTCCCGCTCATCGCGAAAAGCAACTAGTGCGTTGATTAGTTCTTGGATTTGGGACATGAGGTAAAGATGCGAATTTGTATTATATTATTTACACTGAACCAAAAGAAACTATATCGATAATGAGGAAAAAGATTACGGAATTAAAATTAACCCGTTATTTGAGCACACTTCGATTTTCTCTTGCACAATAAGGGCACCATGATCCTTTTTTGGTTTGAGTTGGTTTTATATTTCCTGGTGTTGCAAACCATGGTAAATGATTAGCATTTGAGCAAGACCAAAGTAATCTCTTATCTACTCCACCATATTCTTGAGAAAGACAAAGTCCACCTTTTGATTTTGCAATCTCTTGCATTTCCTCTATTGTTCCTCTTTTATTCTTTGAACAAGCACTACACCAGCTTTTCCTAAGCGATGCCCATGTTGTTTTATTTGAATGCCCTTTTTCACAAAAAAATTCTATTTGAGTTCTATTATTTTGGTAAGGGGTTATAAGACAACCACCTCGCGCTTCAATATATTTTTTAACCTTTTCAGTTGCTCTAGCTTTTAAATTACAACCCTCCTCCGGGCACCATACTCCTTTTTTAATTGATGAAGGTTTTTTTCTAAATCTATGACCAAATTCGCATTCAAACTCTAAAGGTGAAGTCTCGCCCTTATAGATCGATGATAGACATTTACCATTTTTATTATTTGCAATAGTTTCAAGGTTCTTAATTTCATCAGGATAAAAATGATTGTAAAATTCCTGACCAAAGTTTTCAATATGAATCAGTTCTATGTTCAAGTCTTTTAGCCTTTTGTAGATTTGATTGTATAAATCCTTTTTAGGAATTGAAAACCCATCGATTTCAACTAAGAGAACACCATTTTTTAAACATAACTCTCTCTTTTTTTGATCTCTCTTTTTTTGATTTTCAAATTGGGTGATATCATGGTCATGGAATATAGGCGTATAGCGATAATGTTGTACTCCATGATATTCGAATGCAATTTTTAATGTCTCATTATATCCATCAAGCTGCAACCCATCAAGCCAATTAGGGTATTTACTGGGGAATTTAACTCCAGTTATTTTCTCAAAAATAAATCTAGTGTATTGTTCGCCATGACCTAAACTACATTGTCTGCACCATTGCCCCTGCAGAACATTGTGAAGATTAATTGTAAATTCATGACCATTATTGCAAACAGCGTGTAGTATTTGTTTATTTGATTTGTATAACTCGCTAATTAATCGACCCTTTCGATCTGAGAAAACTTTTCGAACTTCTTCTAAGGTGTACTTTTTTTTATTCGAACAAGTACTACACCAGTCTAGTTTATGCCCATCTTTTTGAATTAGTGCTTTTTGTAATCGATTCCAGTCTTTAGTACAAAGATGACCTTGTTCACAGCGATATTGTATAACTGATTTAGAATTGATGTAATCTTTTTCTTGAGTGATTACTTCACCTCCAAACTCTATAATTTTATCCGATATAGATTTAAAATCAATTCTTTGTGTGTCATAGAAACATTCTTTGCACCATCTCCCTCTTTTCACATTATCCCACCTGGCTTCGAAAACTTTATGTGAAATTACTTTACACTTCCATAAATACTTATGGTCGTTACGTGAGTATGATGATGACAAACATTCACCTTGCTTGAGAAGTGCAAATGATTTTAAATCCTCTATATTGTGCTTTTTGTAACCTTCCTTTTTCATTTAAACTATTAAATATCAACAGAAATTGAACTATAAATTCACTTTCTTTCAGATTAATGGAGTTAATCAAGAAAACAAAAAAGAAGTTACTGGTTAAACAACTCAAATTCAACATCCATAGGAATCTTATCTTCAAATTTATTTCTAACCTTTATCTGGTAAGCTAAATATTCTTGATAAGAATTAATCCTACTCCATTTGGATTTTAATGGAGCAATTGAATACTTTCTGCGCAGTTCCTCTTGAATGATATTATCAATCGGAATATGAAAATATTTATAGTTATCAAGACTAAGTTGATGTCTCTCTTTCCCGAGGGCATATAAGTACTTCAAGGTCATGTTGATCCATTTCTGTGACTGTCCAACATGAAATATTAAATTTTCTGAAGAATACAATTTATTAAAAACATTAATTAGTTCATGACATTGTTTTTCATGCTCTAAATCAAATTCTGCTTGATTTTTAAATTGGGTATTTAATAAGACTAAAGCACTATTCCTGACCATTTCTGAAAGAGCTGCATAATTATTTTTCGATTTTTCGATTTCGACATTTTTCATTCCATGAATGGTTCGATTCAGATCTCTATAAGCCCTGCTTATTGATAATTTAATCAAATCAGTTCCATTTGTTGATCCCAGATAGCATCTGATCCAAAAATCTTCAATTTCTTTTTTCATTTATCTTCAAGTTATTATTTAAAATTACCCCACTTCCAAAGTCAACAACACCTTAGTGTCGTCATAAAAAGCGTCGCTGAGGCCGATGTTCAGTGAGTTAAATTCAATGTGTTTTATGGACTTGGTTTGTGCCGTTAAAAGCAGGTCGCCTCCATTTTGGGAGAGTTTTGGCTAAGAAAGTGAAACTACTAAAGATTCGCCATTAGTTGAATCAAGAGTGAATTCAACATCGGGTTGGTGATTTGTCGTAGTATAGCTAGCTTTTACAAAACGCAATTTACTAAAGGATTTCTATGATTTGCAGTCAAAAAAACAAGCCAAATCAGATATTTGTATTTGTAATTCCATAGTATTATTTATTTGCTAAAAATAAGGCTAATAATCTAGATTAGCTACCTCCCCAACCACCCACCCACCACCAAACTCATCTCTAACACCACCTTCGCTTCCTGGTACTTTCCCTCCGCCCGTAGTTTTTCGTACAGCTCCGTGAGTTCGTTGAATTCATGCGCAAAATGTTCTTTAAAAGCCTGAGCAGTTGGGTTATGCGTTTGAGTTGGTTCGGTTTGATGATTCATTTCAGGTAAGTTGGATTCTGGCTTTGGATTTTGACTCACTTTATCATTAGTGGGGTAACTGGTTGTGCTTTCGTCGATGATCAAATAGAGGTTGGGGCGTTCGGATTGTTTGTCGGTGCTGTTGAGGTGTTGGGTGAAGTAGTTCCAGGCGTCTTCGGTGATGTTTTCGATTTGTGCTTTGGCGTCATATTGCTGCGCTCTGAGGTCGGCGGCGCGTTCGAATTGGTTGTTGCGGATGGCCAGGCGCTTTTCTTTATGGAGTTTGGCTATAGAGAGTTTGCATTCCATGAGGGCGATGTATTGGTCGAGGAGAAATGTGTTTTTCATGATTTTTAGGGGTTATTGAAGGTTGTTTACAGGTTGTTTTCGCGGCGTTAAGAATTGATAAAAGTGCTTTTTGGGATGTTGAGTTTGAGCCAGCTTGAGAAGCGGATGTTGTAAAAATTGAAGTAGGTGCCGGGCGCTTCTTTTTCGATGATGTCTATGGCTTCGGTGCCTTCGGGGAGGGCCGGAAAAAAGAGCGTGAAGGTGTGGCGCTGACCACAGTGTTTGAAGTAGGTCTTGCTGGGGTTGAGTTTGATGTTGATGGTCTTGACCAAAGTATAAGTGGTGTTGGTGCCGACGGGTCTGATGAAAGCGCGCGGTTCCATTTGGATCCAGCCGCCGTTGACATAATAGTCGGGGGCCGTGTAGTTGAAGTCTATGCGGGTATAGGCCTCGGTGAGTTCAATACTGGCAATGCCGAGCTTGGGTTGCTGCGCCGCCTTCATGTTGAGATAGCGCAAGCTTTTGAGCTGCAACTCTTGGGCTTTGCGCTTGGGGCGCTTGGGTGTTGTTTTGGTTTTTGTGTCCATGTCTTCTTATTTTGAAGACAAAGTAAAAACACCACTCCGTACGCTTTATACGGAGTTAAAAATAGTTTGCGTTTTTTTTGATAAAGCCAGATGTTTAGTCGAATTTGTAAGTGAATCTACCTAAGTGGGAATTAAAAAAGCAAAGACTGTTCGTTCATCTTAAAATTTCTTCCATAACTTTGAATTGTAAAAGGAGTTCATCATGAGTTCATCAGCATCAAGAAGACAACGTAAAAAACAAGCACTGGAAAATGAAGCGGCAAAATTTCGCCCTTCTAAAGAAGCCATTGCTCATTTTTTCGCTAACCTCGAACTCAGGCCAATGACTAAAGAGGAAATTCGCGAAGCTCGTATCAATAGTTACCCAACAGTTTTCTAGGCATTTGCGTAGGGAGCTGCTCAAACTCCTTTTATGCAAAATAGTCATTATAAAATCGGAATTCCGATTTACAACCAGCGGTATCGTCAATCATTAGAAGCAAATGAAGATCCTTTGTCTGTTCTCTTTGCCAAGAAAATTTACAAAATCAACGTTCGTCCAAAACTCGTCTACTATATAGAATTGGACTACTACGAACACACTGTTTTTATAAAGTTCTATCCAAAAATAATGGAATCTGAACCAGATAAATTCAAGAAAGTTGGTATGGGTTTAAAAATAGCAGAAGTTCGAAAATTGCTTTACACCTGTTGTGTTTTAATCTATGAAGAAATTCAGATGAGCCCGCAGAAAGTTTTCTCCTTTGTCGCACAAATTTATGATCGAGATAATCTGCTCAAAAGGAAAAAAAGTATCCGATTCTCCGTTTATAAAAAGATGGTTACAACTTATTTTAACGATCAAGATTACATCCACTTTAATCTTGAGGCGTATAATTTTTACTGTATAACGCGAATAGAAAACACAACAAAGTTTTTGCCAATTCTACAAGAACTCACAGACGCGGTAAGTCAAGATAACCACCTCCTCAATGAATTCGTTACCATTGCGCAACTCCAAGAATGGGCGCAACAGCATTGACTCCTCCCTACCCCACCTCTACCCCATCTTCTAACCTAAGTTTTTTCTGATCGACTCGAAATTACCTCCTCTGGCAGTTTACCCCAAAGCCTCAGCCAGAGTGAATTTTTTGAAGGTTATTCTGTTCCAAGAAATAAAGAGATCATGCGCATCTTCAAGGATATCCGCTTAGTTGAACAATTAGGGTCAGGTATACCTAGAATTCTGAATTTCTATTCCAAAGACTGCTTTCAATTCACAGATCATTTTATCCGCATGAAATTCATGTCCTTATTAAAATCTGAAGTCACCACCCCCCATGTTACCCCTCATGTTACCCCCCATGATGGGTTGGTAGATGGGTTGGTAAATGGGTTGGTAGATGGGTTGGTAGAAAACCAGAAAAAAATGATAAGGCTCATCAAAAATAAACCTACCATCACAATCCAAGAATTGTCTCAATCCATTGGCATCAGTGCCACTGCTATTGATAAGAACCTAATGAAGTTGAAAGAAAAAAAAATAATAAGGCGGGTTGGTAATAACAAAAATGGCGGTTGGGTGATCGTCTCCTAATTAACCTCCCTACCCCACCTCTACCCCATCTTCTAACCTAAGTTCAATGCCATAATAATTGAAGTCGTTGGGGGTGCCGGGGTAATGTTCGATCATGTCGAAGACCAGGTTGCCCATTGGGAGGGCTTCAAAATAAAGCGAGAAAAATTGATAGTCTTTGGTCGACTCAAAATTGAGTTTTTCGGGGGCTAGTGCAATGCCCTCGGCTTCTTTGAAGAGATAGCGCTCGGGGCTACCCTTGATTTGCAGGTAGGTGTCTGGCGAAATGGTGATCCAGCCGCCCTTGTGGTAATAGGCTGTGGCCACGTAGCCAAAATCGAGGCGCGTGGTTTGCTCGCTCAACAAGACCCGCAGCAATTTAGGATTGGCTCTATTGTTGATTTGATCTTGTTGTGATACATCGAACAAGAGGGATTTTATGGGCTTTTTTTTCATGCTTTGAGGTCTTCTGTAAATTGATGAAACCATTTGGGGCTCAGTACCTCCACATGGCGGCCGTGCCAGAGAATGAGCCGAGAGAGTTCTATTGTCGGGAACAACTCAAAGGTCAGTACGGCCGAACCATCTGCGGCTTTCTTGAGTTCCTGACTTCGGTGCAGCGGATACGCCTCAAAATAATGCGTGGCGAGGCTGCTTACGCCCAACTTGATGCGCTGTTTTTTGGCACCCGGAATCGGGAAAACACCATAAGCGTTGTCTAGCACCTCCAGGGTTTGTGTATGGTCAGTCACTTTAAAGGGTTTTTGCAACAACAACGGACTAAAAATGCGGTCAAAACCAAAATGCCGCACCTCGCCGTGCTTTTCAGAGTAACCAAACAAGTACCATTTGTTGTCGAACTCTTTGATCAGAAACGGATGCAACACCACCGCCGTAAACTTGCGCTTGCGGTAAGCATAGTGCACAAAACTCACCGCGATCTGCTCCCGGCACGCCTTTGCAAACAACTCAAAATGCTCAAAACCCCGCGACGGCGGCGCCGACATCGTCTGCAAATACGCAGCGGCCTGCTTCTTCTTGGGCTGCTCATAAACCTCCGCCACCGTAGCCAACACCTTCTGCATCGCATGGCTAAACTTCTCATCTATGCGCCCCGCCCCAATGCTCTGCACCAGCGCCAAAGACTCCCGAATACTCGCAATGTCATCGGCACTCAAATCCAGGTTACCCAACTTGAAATCAGGGTCGGTATAATAATACCCCCGATGATACCGACTATAACTGATCGGCGCCTCAAAACCATCCGGCAACGACATCTTCATCTGCTTGATATCCTTCTCCAAGGTATTGAGCGTCGTCTCGATATGCAAACGCTCCCAACAAGCATCTATGAGCTCCTGCATGGTCGGGTACGGCCGCATCTTGTTGCGCAGCATGCTGTCTATCACGACATACCGCTGGTAGGCATTTTTGTTGGTGGGCATGAGATAAGATTTTTCTCAAAGGTAGTAATATTTTTTATTCCGTATTGGGGTACGGAGTAAATTATCTAAACAAGAATGGTCAGCAAAAATAAACTTAGCTACTTTTGGATATGTAACCGTTAAACAGAAACCTTATGAAAATCAAAATCATTCTGATGTTCTTAATATATTCTAAGTTTGGATTTTCTCAATTTGTAACAATAGGATCTCAAACTTGGATGTCTCATAATTTAAATGTTGAAACATTTCGCAATGGCGAGCAAATCCCCCAGGCTAAGACTGCCGAAGAATGGAGAATAGCAGGCGAAAATAAACAACCTGCATGGTGTTATTACAACAATGATCCTAAGCATGGAGAAATTCACGGTAAACTCTATAATTGGTATGCTGTAAATGATCCTAGACAACTCGCGCCTGAAGGATGGCATATTCCAAAAAATTCTGAATGGGTTGAGTTAACAACTTACATTGGTAGCAGATTGCATTTCGGTGATTGGCGAGATAAGAGCCTAGCACTTTATGCTGGAAAACTAATGAAATCAAAAGAAGGGTGGTCTGGATTTGGAAATGGGACGAATGATAGTTATTTTAATGGGACACCAGGAGGAATGAGAGGAGTAGATGGGGTTTTTTATGGTAACAAAAAATATGGCTCATGGTGGACCATTGACAGCCTTGAAAATAATAAAGCAAAATATTATTTTATGACTTCCAAAGATGACTGGATCGTCGGACATAATACCTTTTGTGAATTGGGTCTTTCTGTTAGGTGTGTTAAGGACTGAGACAGAGCGATTAGATTCTTTTGAATAAGAGCAGACTTACAATATTATTTCTTTAAGGTTAATTTAGTCTGGGAGTACCAAAACAACCCTAATCCTACAATAACATCTACAATATTCCAAAGTGTTCTTCCTAAAGTGATTTTGAAAAACGGTTGAAACAAGAGCGCTAGAACGATGAATACAATTGCTAATTCCTTACTCCCGAATTCATTTTCCTTATATGCGCCATAAGCAAAAAACGCTGCAGCAGCGAAGCGCACAAATTGGTAATAACCGTAGGGCATGTCTGCCAGGCAGAGGAAAAGGAGGATGGCAAGGATGATGGAAAGTGGTTTCATTTACTTCTCCAACAACTTCTCAATGATTGATTTGAGATGTGCATTCTCTTCTTTTAACAACGAAATCTGCTGTTCAAATAATTGACGTTCGATCTCTGAATTCTGAATAACCAAGCCATTACCAGTTTGATTGTGCATGACATTAAAAACCATGCTCTCGTTAAACGCGATGACCTCCTCTGGACGCATGCCTAATTCTTGAGAAATGCGTTCAAGTTTAGAGTACGTAACTTCTGTATCACCTAATTCAAGTCTACTGTAAGCACTTTGTGACAAACCAATCACCTCTGCCATGTGCTCTTGAGTCAAATTTTTCAACTCGCGGAGCTTCTTGATTTTCTGACCAATTCTTAAGTTATCCATGGAAAATGATTTAAATACTAAGTTAAGAACTTAGTTCATACTAGCCTCCATTATATACATAAAATAGAATCTGTACGCATGCATTATGCATCTCAAATTCTTTACAGACGCTTGAATGAGCGTAAGTTTGGTTACACAATTTTATTACGTAAAAATTACGCTTGACGAATGAAAACTTTATTTTTTATCCTCACTTTCCTATTATTCTCAGACAATAATTGTTTTGGCCAGGTCAATCCCAACAGTACTTATGTTAATGGTTATTATAAATCTAATGGAACATATGTAAATGGATATTATCGCACGACACCAAATAATACAGTTAGAGATAACTACTCCACCTACCCTAATGTGAATCCTCACACTGGTAAACAGGGTACTATTCAGCCTAACTATTATCAAAATAATTCAAGAAATACTTACCCAAATACCCCAAGAGTGACGACACCGAACAATTACTATTATCGACCTAGACTTTAATTGATAATAGCACACTGTTTAATAAGTCGGGTCACCTACCCAATACCTCATTAAAGGATAGATTGGTTTTGATAACGGATTAAAACTACAATTTGTTTAATCACAAAAAATTTTATTGAATTCTGGGGAGACTAAAAACAAA
>JAIXXP010000115.1 GCA_027490665.1 Cryomorphaceae bacterium
GAAACTTCGGGGTTTTTGCAGTGGTACCTCCAGGAATCGAACCAGGGACACAAGGATTTTCAGTCCTTTGCTCTACCAACTGAGCTAAGGTACCAGCCGTTGGTGGATGCAAATTTAACACATTTTTGCTGTTTTACACAAGCTAAAAACCAAAAAAGTTCAAAAAAGGTGCTTATTTTTGAACATGAGTGCTGAAAATCAAGTTTATCTACTAGACGCCGGGAATACCCAATTGAAATTAGCACTTGCGCAAGAAGGTGTCATTCAGTGGGTTGAGCGTTTTCCTTTGGCTTCATTCGATCTTTCAAGCTTTCATCGTAACATCCCCTTGGCCTGTTCGTCAGTCATTGAGTTGCATTTGCTACAACAAGTACGCAGCTATTTTGATACTGTTTTTGAAATGACGTCTTTGATTGAACTTCCTTTTGATATGGCCTATCAAAGCCCTCAAACGCTTGGGATGGACCGCCTCTGTAATGCAGCGGCTTTAGCAAGTAACTATGCTGGTCGGCCGAGGCTTGCTATTGATCTAGGGACGTGCATCAAATTCGATTTTTTAGACGCTAACAACACTTATTTGGGTGGTTCTATTAGTCCAGGTCTGCAAATGCGCAGTAAAGCAATGGCTCATTTTACAGCCAAATTACCGGAGGTAAAAGCGCAACCAACCCAACAACTCATCGGCACAAGCAGCCAAGAATGTCTTGAAATTGGCAGCTACTTGGGTTGGCAAAAAGAGATTGAAGGCCTGCTTGCCGCTTATCGAGCTGAGTATCCGGAGTTGGTTGTATTTCTTACCGGTGGCGATGCGCAGTATTTTGATTTGGGCCAAAAAAATGGCATCTTTGTACACGAAAATTTAACCCTTGAAGGAATCTTCGCTCTTTATCACGCCAATGCATAAACTCTTCGCACTTCTTTTAGCCTCTTGCTCCTATTTTACAATATTGGCACAATCCATTACAGCCGAACCAGCCAGCTTTTACGGGCTTGGTGAAATGAGTTCAAAAGGACACGGTATTTTTGACGGGCTAGGTAAAAATGCCATCAATGTCTTCGACTCAACAGTGCTCAATCATTACAACCCCGCAACCTACAACCGCCTGAGCACAGGCGCCACCCTCTACACCGTGAGTATTCACTCCAGACAATCTTGGTACAGCAATGCCACCACCCAACAATTTGCTGCAACACCAATGGTAGAGCAATTTACTTTAGGGTTTAAAATCCGCAAACAAATGGGCTTTTCTTTTGGCTTGCGTCCTTTCAGTGCACGCGGTTACGACATCAGCCAAACACAATTCACAGGCCAAGACTCCATTCGTTACAACTATAAAGGCAACGGTGCCATTCAAGACCTCTACGTTGGCTATTCATTCGGACTCATCGAAAAACCGACTACCAAATTGGCAATTGGTGCCAACGCTTCCTATCTTTTTGGTACGCTCGTCAATGAGCGCAGTTCAGTTTTATTAACCGGAGCTACCTCAGCTGGAGGCATTGAGCGCAATTCCTTGATCATGCGGGCTTTTCATACAGAAATTGGCACGTACTTTACACAACAGCTCGGTAAAAACCATGCGCTTAGCCTTAGCGCGGTGTATCAGCCCGAACTCAGACTCGGCGGCACGTATCAACGAGAACTCTACAGCTCCGCTACCATTGGCGTGCCCAACAGCTACGACACCGTTCTATTTAGCAGCCAAGCTTTTTCAGCACAACTTGCCCAAAGCACTCAGATTGGCCTTTCTTACGCTTGGAAATTGCCTAAATACAAAAGACAAACCCGCGAACTACATCCACAACTACAACTTTTTGCAAGCTACAGCCTTTTTGGTTCACTGAGTCAAAATCAAAACATACTTACTGGTTTTGATCAAAAAGACTACAACCGCATGAGTTTTGGCCTTCAGTACCAACCAGAATTCAAGGTGCTTGAAAACATCGCGACACTCAAACCACTCGAAAAACTCACGTATCGCGTGGGGTATTACCAGCAAACACTTCCTTATACCAACAGCGGAGTTCAATACGAAGAGCAAGGGCTCACCATTGGCTTTGGGCTTCCGTTATTAGCTCAGGTTTCTCTTTCTTCCTTAAATGTTGGGCTCACCTTTGGGCAGCGCAGCATTCCAACTGGCATCTGGAAAGAACAATTTATTGGCGCACGCGTCAGCCTCATTCTAGCGCCTTCTAATTTCGAGAAATGGTTCCGCAAGCGTCAGCTCGACTAATGTCTATCGCCATACGCCTCCTCACTTTTAATTCCTTCTTGCTGTTTTTGGCAGCCTGCGAGAACGACGTCGCTGTGGTGCAACGCATCAGTTTTGAAGCCGATGCCCCTACAGAAAGCACCAAAAACTTGGTGCTCACTTATGCAGAAGCCGGATATGCCCGCGTGGAAATCCATGCAGCGCTTGCCGAAACCTTCCGCGGCAATGAGCAACTCACCAAAATCAAGGACAGCTTAAAAGTTTACTTTTTCAATGAAAAAGGGGATGTCGTTTCCACACTCAGTGCGCTATACGGTGAAATCAATTACAATTCGGGCGAGCTCATGGTCAAGGACTCCGTGCGTCTTTACAACCACAAGAAAAAACAAACCCTAGAAACCGAAGCGCTTTTTTGGAATCAAAAAGACAGCAGTATCTACTCTAAGTCGGCGGTCATTGTGCGCTCACCAAAAGGCAAGATTTTCGGAAAAGGAATCAGAACCAAACAAGATTTCAGTAATTATGTTCTACTTGAGCCAGTTGGCTCTTGGCAAATAGACAAAAACCAAAATATAGAATAAAATGGCAAATAAAGATTTCATCAGTCAGTATAACAAAATGTCGGGCTACCTCTGGTTGGTGATCGCAGGCCTTAGCTTCATAGCAATTACTTACAAAGTTGCTACCGAAGGCGCGCAAACCTGGCTGGCCTATTATGTTGTTCCGGTTATGGCGCTATTGATGTACGGTACTAAAAAGTGGATGATGCAGCGCCTGCCGCGTCATTTACAGCAAATGGCCCAACAAAAAAACGAAGAAAAGGTGTAACCTTTCCGCAATTAAAGGGTCTACCTAACGTGAAAACACGCGCTTTATTCTTTTTCATTTGCCTTGTCGGCACCTCCTTCGGACAAAAACTCCTGAGTGGCTACATCACCAATGAGCTCAACATTCCTTTAGCTGGAGCTGAAATTTTTGTAAAAAGTGCAACAGACCTGCGCACAGTAGCCGATGCCAATGGCTATTACGAAATGTTTCTGAACCCCGGCGAATACTACCTTGTATTTACAGCCAACGGCTATCAAGACCGCGAGTCTTTTTTGGGCATGGCTGACGCCGACACCAAGCGTGACATGCAATTGTTCCCGATGCGCTTAACCGACGTGCAAGACGTGCGTGTGAGCGCCAAGAAAACAAATGTGGGGCGAGACAAAATTATGAAAGTGGTAGCACACCGCGAGCAACTCAATCAGTGGTCGTATCCGCACGAGGTTGATGTCTATATCAAAGCCACCGAACAACGAGAAAACACTGCCAAGCCTAAAAAAGAGAACGAGAGCACCGACGAAGACCCCATTGAAAACCAACCGAAAGTACCTGAATGGATTAATAAATTGCAATTGGTAGAAGTAGAGCTGCACCGCTCCTATTCTCCGCCCAATCAGGTCAAAGAAATCCGCAATGCCTACAAAGCATTTGGAGATGTATCGCAGTTGTACTACACCACCACTGTGAAGTCTAATTTCAATTTCTTTGAAAATCTCCTGCACCTCGACGACCTCCACCAAACCCCTGTAAGCTCACCTATTTCTGCACCAGGAATTGTAGCTTACAAATATCGATTGGAAGAGAAATACGAGGAAAATGGTTACATGATTTCTAAAATCAAGATCAGCCCGCGCAACACCGCTACCTCCACACTAGAAGGCTATATTTGGGTGATCGACTCACTTTGGTTGGTGCAAAAGCTCGACCTCACCATGAACAAAGGAAATTTATTGATCTACGATTATTTCCGCATCGAGCAAGACTACAAAATTCAGGGCGATAGCCTTTGTGTACTTGACAAACAACTCCTTACTTATGGAGTTAAATACAAGACCGAAGTAAGCCAATGCAAAACAGAAGCGCTTTACAGCAACTACAATTTTGAACCTGCGTTTGCCAAAAAATACTTCAATTCAGAAGTAGCAGTAACCAGCCAAGAGGCTTACGAACGCGACAGCGCCTATTGGGTGCAGAAGCGCGCCATTGCGCTCACCGACGAAGAAGTCAAGTACATACGCGCCAAAGACTCCATTACAGAATACCTCAACCGCAAAGAATATCTCGACAGCATCGACGCCGTTTTCAATAAAGTTACAGCCCTTAAGGTATTTTGGTTTGGCGTTGACCATCGCAACAGAGAGCTCAAGCAACAATGGACCATCGGTTCTGTAGCCTCCACAGTGCAACCAATCGGTATTGGAGGCCCACGCGTTGCGCCAAGCTTTGACTATTTCAAAAAATGGAAAGATGAACGTACCCTCGATTGTTACACCCGAATTTCATATGGCTTTTTGAACCGCGACTGGAAAGGCGACACCTGGTGGAAATACCGCTTTGACCCGTTTCATTTTGGCTTTCTTCGCGTAGCCCTCACCCATGATTTCGATGTCATTAGAGGCTTTGACGCCATTACCCAAATTTACAAACGAGACAACTTCTTTGAATCGACGAAGCTCAATATCAATTTTGAATATGAGTTGTTCAACGGTTTTTATGCCTATGCAAACTCTCAATATACAAAGAGAAGGAGTTTAGAAGGTTACGATTTTCTAGAGGGCATAGATGAGGCCTTACCAAATAATGACCCATTAGCATTTGACCCGTACAACGCTTATATTTTAAATGTTGGTGCTTCATATACACCCAAACAACGCTACATGCGCGAGCCATACCGCAAAGTGGTATTGGGTTCGGCCTACCCTACTTTTTCTTTTCAATTTGAGCGTGGTTTACCTCATGTTTTCAAGAGTGCAGTTGACCACTCCTATTTGCAGTTTGAAATCATGCAAAACTTTAAAATTGGGACCATAGGCACTTCTTCATATCGGGCTTCTGTCGGTAAATTTTTAAGTGCGCGTGCGGTTTATGAGCCAGACTACAAATTTCAGCGCCGCAGCGACCCAATTTGGTTCTCTAATCCGCTCTATTCTTTTCAGGGTTTCGATACCACACTACGTACCATAGATTACGTGATGCAAGCACATTACGTGCACCACGACAACGGTGCCATTCTGAACAAAATACCTTATTTCAAGAAAACACGAGTGGGTTTAGTTGTTGGTGGCGGAGCCATGTATATCAAAGAATACAACTGGCAACACTTCGAAATACTCGCAGGTTTGGAACGAAATTTCAAACTTAGTAGGAGACGTTTGCGTGTAGGTGTGTACGGTGTAGTTTCAGATGGAAATCAGATAAAACCAACTACAGCTTGGAAAATTTCATTTGCGATGCTCGATGACCGCAGTATGAAATGGAACTTCTAAGAAAGCTGATTAGAGACTAACTTCTTCGATTTTGTCGTTGCTTTTGTCTTTCGGGAAGAAGGTTTTCTGACGAATAATAGCCCAAAATAAGCCAACAGAAATACAGAAGTCGGCTAAGTTCCAGATCGCTGGAAATACATCTGAACCACCGATATATGGCAAGCCGGCTGGCCAGCGCACATTAAACTGAAACATATCGACTACATTGCCAAACAGAAAGCCCTGATGACGAAGCTCTACGGCATATTTGAAATGCCCAGCTGAACAAATGGCTTTGTTACCACTCCCTGTCAATTGATTGAAGGGCACGCAGGGGTCTATGCTAAAAAATAGGTCGTAAAACATGGAATCGAGGAGATTGCCGGTAGCACCTGCCAAAACCAAAGAAACCACAATCAGAAACTCACGGGAAGTACCGAGCTTTACCTGCTTGATCATGTAGCGAACAATCAGGAAAATAGCGACAACACGAAATAAACTCAAAGAGAGTTTGGCCCACATACTGGCGCCGAAGGTTTGACCAAAAGCCATTCCGGGATTTTCGGTGTAGTGCAATACAAGCCAGTTGCCGAGTAATGGTTTGAATTCACCGGGAGCAAACTGTGTTTTAATGGTTAATTTGATCCATTGATCTAGGAGCAATAAGACAGCGACTAAAATAGCGCTGAAAAGAAGTGGTTTCTTCACGCGTTATTTTTGGGCGTTTTTAGCATCGATGCTCATGGTGGCGTGCGGTACCAAGCGCAAGCGCTCCTTTGGGATAAGTAGGCCGGTAACCCGACAAATTCCGTAAGTTTTGTTTTCAATGCGCATGAGTGCCGCGTTGAGGCTTTGAATAAACTTCTCTTGGCGTGCAGCTAATTGAGCTACTTCTTCTCTAGATAAGGTTTCTGAACCGTCTTCCATCATGTTGAAAGTGCGGCCGGTGTCATCGGTGCCGTGGTCGTCGGAATGCGACAGAGATCCCTTCAAGAGATCGAAATCTTCATGTGCTTCTTTCAGTTTGTTTTGGATGAGTGTTTTGAACTCTGCCAAATCTGCATCTGAGTAACGATTTTTTGACTTTTCCATGAGGTGTTGTTTTCAAAAATAGGAGAGCAAATATATTATTTTTTACGTTTTACACAAGCGAAAGAAGTATGAATTAACAAGAACTTAGCTTCTTTTAAACAATCGCGTCAACTTATTCACAAGATTGCGGCATGCAGCAGCATAAATGGTAATTTTGATCATGCTCAGATTGTTCTTAGACAACCGTGTTTGGGTCTTGCTTTTGCTTCCCGCCATACTTGCATTATACCTTATTAGTTATTTTTTAGGCTACCAAGCTCCCTTCGGACAGGAGAATCAGGCTACACAAATACTTCCGTATTTCGCCAACCTTTCCATGGCTCACCTTTTGGCTCATTTTCTGATGCTTTTACTCAATGCTGTTGCCCTTAATTGGGTATTCAATGGCCGTGAATTCTTAGAAAAAAACACCTTTATTGTCAGCCTGAACTACCTGATTTTGGCCAGTTTTTTCCATATTTGGGGGCAAGCGAGTTGGCTCTTTGTGGCGCATCTTTGGTGTATTCTTGGTTTGGGGCTCTTTTTTGGTGTTAAACCCCAGCAAAATTCTAAAAAAGCAGCGTTTAATGCAGGTTTTGCCTTTGGCTTGAGTGTTCTTTTTGAGCCTGAATTTGTGGTGTTGCTCCCTCTCCTTTTACTCATGTTCCTTGTGCTGCGCGGTTACTTTTGGCGCGAGCTTCTCTTGATTATTATTGGTTTTTTACTACCTATCTCAGGTATTTATAGTTATTATTACCTCAGCGGGGAAAGCATTCAAATCAACTTCTTTACTGACTTTGCCTACTATAACGCCACCTGGCAGGATCTCACTTTTATTGGTTTGCTTTCTTTGGTGTTTATTTTTAGTTTATTGGGCCTCCGAGCGCGCTTGCACAAAGCCTCCTTGAAACTCAAAAAACAAACACAAATCCTTACTGCTTTTACCTTCTTTGTTTTTGCAATTGGCGTGGCGGCATTCTTTCTTTCAGGTCAAATTGGCCTACTTAGCCTCACTATTCTCCCTTTTTCCTTTTACTTTTCATACGCGCTTCTGAGCAGCAGCTTAGGAATCAGCTCGCATTTATTCTTCTACATTTTATTTGTCTTCTCTTTGCTAAAATTTATACTTTTTACCATTTGAGGCTAGACTTTTACTAACTTTGAACCATCTTAAAAATCGAAAATGAAATTTGGCGTTGTTACCTTTCCAGGATCCAATTGTGACCAAGACATGGTCTATGTACTCAAAGATTTAATGGGGCAAGAAGTTGTCGAACTTTGGCACAAAGACACCGACCTCCAAGGTGCCGATTTCATCGTTATCCCGGGTGGCTTTTCTTACGGCGACTACCTCCGTTCAGGCGCCATTGCCAAGTTTTCACCAATCATGGAATCCGTCATTGCACATGCCAACAACGGCGGTTACGTCATGGGCATCTGCAATGGTTTTCAAATCTTAACAGAAGCAGGTCTTTTAGAAGGTGCTTTGTTACACAACGACACGCAAAAATTCATTTGCAAGAATGTATTTCTGAAGCCGGTCAGTAAAAGTGCCGCCCCTAGCCAAGACCTCGACCCAAGCCATGCTTATCAAATTCCAATTGCACACGGCGAAGGACGTTTTTATGCAGACGAAGCTACTATGGCTTCCCTACATGCCAATGACCAAATCATGTTCACCTATTGTGCAGCCGATGGCAGCCAAGATGCAAGTACCAACCCAAATGGTTCTTTGCAACATATCGCAGGTATTACCAACCGCAACAAAAACGTATTTGGCATGATGCCTCACCCAGAGCGCGCCGCCGACAAAAACCTCAACAACCTCGACGGGTTGCGTATTTTTGAATCTATTTTAGCTCATTGTTCATGAGAGTACTCCTACTCGGATCCGGAGGGCGCGAACACGCCATTGCATGGAAAATTTCCCAAAGTTCTATCCTAGATGAACTTTTTATAGCACCTGGAAATGCAGGCACTAAAAAACACGGCAAAAACCTCGACCTCAAACTCAACGACTTCGAAGCCATCAAACAAGCAGTGCTCCAATACGCTATTGATATGGTTGTTGTTGGCCCAGAAGAACCACTCGTTTTAGGTATCTACGACTACTTCCAACAAGACCCCGCGCTCAAAAACGTTGCACTCATTGGTCCAAGCAAAGAAGGCGCTCAATTAGAAGGCAGCAAAGATTTTGCAAAGGCATTTATGTCCAGACACCGCATCCCAACCGCTAAATACGGCACTTTTGACGCGCAAACACTTACAGAAGGCTTGCGTTTTCTAGACGCCATGAAAGGCCCTTATGTACTCAAAGCCGATGGCTTGGCCGCAGGCAAAGGCGTACTCATCATAGACGACCTCAATGAAGCCAAACGCGAACTCGAAGAAATGCTCGTGGGCGCCAAATTTGGCCAAGCGAGTGCAAAAGTGGTCATCGAACAATTTCTTGACGGCATCGAACTCTCTGTTTTCGCCATCACCGATGGCGAGTCATTCAAGTTACTCCCAGAAGCCAAAGACTACAAGCGCATTGGCGAAGGCGACACCGGCCTCAACACAGGCGGTATGGGCGCTATCTCTCCCGTTCCGTTTGCCGATGCTGCCTTTATGGACAAAGTACTCAATCGGGTCGTGATTCCAACCATCAAAGGCCTCAAAGCAGAAAAAATCACTTACAACGGCTTTGTGTTTTTCGGCCTGATCAACGTCAAAGGCGACCCTTACGTAATTGAATACAACTGCCGCATGGGCGATCCCGAAACAGAGGTAGTGATGCCAAGAATCAAGAGCGATATACTCGACCTATTCGAAGGCGTTGCCACCCACACGCTCTCTGAACGCGACATCCAATTTCACGACAAAAGCGCAGCAACTGTCATGATGGTAGCAGGAGGTTATCCTGGCGAGTACCAAAAAGGCAAAACCATCTATGGCCTCAATAGCATTACAGATAGCTTGGTTTTCCATGCAGGCACGCTTCCCGACGGACCATCTGTGGTATCAAATGGCGGTCGGGTTTTGGCTGTGACCTCTTACGGCAAAAACCTAGAGAGCGCTTTAGAACGCAGCTACGATACCATTTCTAAAATATCCTTTGAAGACGCTTATTACCGCAAAGACATCGGTAAGGACGTCCTCGGAAAATAAGCCCCATGGAGCTCAACTTTGTGCTGATCATCTGTTCGTTAATCTGCTCAGCATTCTTTTCTGCCATGGAGTTGGCTTATATATCAGCCAATCGCTTGCGCATAGAAGTCGTAAAGAAAAACAACACGATTCAAGCCAAAATATTGAATCTCTTCTACCGCAAAGAAAGCAACATGATTGCCCTCCTTTTGTTAGGAAACAACGTCGCATTAGTGGTTTACGGAATTGCAGCGGGTGCCCAACTTAGCCCTTGGCTTGAACAAATGGGTGTCCAAGACCAAGGCCTTTTACTGGTATTACAAACCATACTTTCTACTTTGTTGGTCCTGATTACCGCCGAATTCCTACCCAAAGCATTGGTGCAACTCAATCCAAACAAAGCACTCGACCTCGGCCTTTATGCCTTACTGATATTGTATGTTTTACTATATCTGCCTACCCAAATGATTGTCCTGATCAGCACGGGATTCTTGAAATTAATCGGTGTTGAAAAGGAAGAACAACGCGTTTTTTCTAAAGTCGACCTCGAAAACTACGTAGACGAACTCAGCGCCAATTTAACCGATGAAGAAGAACTAGGCAACGACATGCTCCTATTGCGCAATGCCCTTGATTTTTCAAAAGTAAAAGCCCGAGACTGCATGATCCCCAGACCTGAAATTATTGCAGTAGACATCCAAGACCCCATTGACGAAGCCAAAGCACTCATGACTACCAAAGGCTTGTCTAAACTCATCATTTACCGCGACGACATCGACAACATTATTGGCTACATCCATTCGTTCGACTTATTCAAAAGGCCTGCTTCTATCAAACAAATCCTGAAGCCTATTTCGTTTGTCCCGACGGTAATGAGCGGCAAAGAACTCCTTGAAAAATTCACCAATCAGGTAGGGAATTTTGCTGTCGTAACCGATGAATACGGCGGTACAGCGGGTATCATCACCCTTGAAGACGTCATTGAAGAAATATTTGGCGAAATCCAAGACGAACACGACAAAGAAGCGCTCACTGAACAACAAATATCAGAAAATGAATACCTTTTTTCTGCGCGCATAGACATCGACTACCTCAACGAAACCTATGGCTTTGATTTAACAGAGTCCGATTCCTACGATACACTTGCCGGCTTAATTTTAGCTCAACTCGAAAGACTTCCTGCTGAAGGAGACGAAGTGCAGGTAAACCAATACAAACTCATTATCGAAAAAATGAGTGAACGCCGAATTGAAACCATCCGTTTTTATCATGTCGACAACTAAGGCTGCGCCCCTGCTCAAGGACTTCGACGCCATCATTTTTGACATGGATGGCGTGCTCATCGATTCTGAACCGCTCTGGAAAATCGCCATGGAATTTGTTTTTGGTCAGTATGGCTCTACACTTACACATCAAGATTTTCAGAAAACTGTGGGCTTGCGCATCGACGAAGTCATTGCTTTTTGGAATGCCCACGAAAACTGGGGGCTTTCCGACCTGCAGCATGTCGAAAAACAAATCATCGATAAACTCATTGCACTCATTGAATTAGACCCGCAACCCCTAAAAGGAGTACTCGACACACTCGCCTATTTAAAAGGACAGGGCAAGCAAATCGGACTCGCTACCTCTTCGTCCCAAAGACTCATCAATACCGTGCTTGCTGCGCTGCGCATCGAACATTATTTTGATTTTGCTTATTCAGCCGAATTTGAAACCTATGGCAAACCGCATCCGGGTGTTTACATCAAAGTAGCAGACCAACTACAAGTGCAAGCACAAAGATGCTTGGTCATTGAAGACTCCTTTAATGGCGTTATTGCAGGTTTGGCAGCTAAAATGAAAGTATGCTGCATTCCAGAGAAAACGCACTTCCCAAACCCCAAACTTGCAGTTGCTCACTTTGAATTTGCCGATCTAGACGAATTACTTGAGACCTGGCGTTAACACGGCCCGCACAATTTGTTATTTTTGTAGCACATGGAAGATTCATTCGACTACAGAGAAGAAGCCAACGTTCCGAACGAACAAGAGCTCGACAAAGTACTGCGCCCAAAGTCACTACAAGATTTTGCTGGTCAGCCTGCTGTAGTTGAGAATTTAGAGGTCTTTGTACGCGCTGCTCAATTGCGCAACGAACCCCTCGACCACGTTTTGCTGCACGGCCCTCCGGGCTTAGGCAAAACCACCCTTGCCAACATTATTGCCAACGAACTTGGCGTAGGTTTTAAAATCACCTCAGGCCCCGTCCTAGACAAAGCCGGTGACCTCGCTGGCTTGCTCACGAATTTAGGTGAAGGCGACGTTCTATTTATCGACGAAATCCACCGCCTGAGCCCAGTCATTGAAGAGTATTTGTATTCGGCCATGGAAGACTACGTGATCGACATAATGCTCGATTCCGGGGCCAACGCGCGCAGCATACAAATCAACCTGAATCCGTTTACACTCATTGGGGCCACTACCCGCTCTGGTTTACTTACCTCACCGCTGCGCGCCCGTTTCGGGATCAATGCGCGGCTCGAATACTACGATTCCAAAACCCTTACCTCTATTGTAGAGCGTTCGGCTTCACTGCTCCACATCGGCATTGAAGAAAGCGCTGCATTCAAAATTGCAAGCCGAAGCCGAGGTACCCCGCGCATTGCCAATGCCTTGCTCAGACGCGTACGCGATTTTGCACAAATCAAAGGCAGTGGACACATAGACGACGACATCACCGAAATTGCACTCAAGGCCCTCAATGTAGACGCCAACGGCCTCGACGAAATGGACATCCGCATTCTTAAAGTACTCATCGACAAATTCAATGGTGGCCCTGTTGGGCTAAGTACCATTGCCACCGCCATTGGCGAAAACGCAGGTACTTTAGAAGAAGTTTACGAACCCTTCTTGATCCAGGAAGGCTTCTTAATGCGCACACCGCGCGGGCGAAAAGCTACCGAAAAAAGCTATAAGCACCTTGGCAAAGACCTCGGTTGGGCCCAAGGTGGGTTGTTCTGACATGAAACACGATGTCTACAAAGCACGCATCACCAACGCAGCCAAAGCGCTGGGATTTTTCCATGTAGGCTTTTCGCAAGCAGGCTTTCTCGAAGAAGAAGCTCCTCGGCTCGAGCACTGGCTGCAGCAAAACTACCACGGCAAAATGGCTTATATGGCCAATCATTTTGATAAGCGCTTGGATCCGCGCTTGCTCGAGCCCGGTACCAAAACCGTCATTTCTTTATTGCTCAATTATTTCCCGGAAAAAACACAGCAAGACCCCAACGCACCTCAAATTGCCAAGTATGCTTATGGTCAAGATTACCATTACGTCATTAAAGACAAATTAAAGGAATTGCTTTTTACACTTCGTGAAGAAATCGGCGACATTCAGGGTCGGGCTTTCGTGGATTCTGCACCGGTCATGGACAAAGTATGGGCCCAGAAAGCCGGCCTAGGCTGGATGGGCAAAAACACAAACCTCATCGATCCAAAAAACGGTAGCTTCTTTTTTATTGCGGAATTATTTGTCGATTTAGAAATCAGCCCAGACGGGCCCATCAAAGATTATTGTGGCACTTGCACGCGCTGCACAGACGCCTGCCCAACCGACGCTTTGGCCACACCCTATCTCATTGACGCCTCCAAATGCATTTCTTACCTGACCATAGAGCTCAAAGATGCCGACCTTCCATCAGCTTTCAAAGGCAAAATGGAAAACTGGGCTTTTGGTTGCGATATTTGTCAGGATGTATGCCCCTGGAACCGTTTTTCTAAAGTTCAAAAAGAAGACGCCTTTGAACCGCATCCCGAATTTTTAAACTTGTCAACTTCCGAATGGGCAGCTCTTACGGAAGAAACTTTTCAAATGCTCTTTGGCAAAAGCGCACTGAAAAGAACCAAATTTACAGGCTTGAAAAGAAACATACAGTTTCTAAAAAAGGAATATTAGACGTATTTTGAAAACCCTTAGTGCTTACCTTTGTTAGACTACTGAAAAGTAAATTTGAGTAATACATATGACACAAAATAGAGAAGCCATTATTATTGGCGCAGGATTGGTTGGCTCGCTATGGGCCGTTTATTTAGCAAAAGCAGGTTATAAAGTAACCATCTTTGAACGCAGACCAGATATCCGAAAAGCTGAAATTAGTGCTGGAAAGTCGATCAACTTGGCGCTCTCTGTTCGTGGCTGGACAGCCCTAGATGCCGTTGGTGTAGGCGACGAAATTCGCAAAATTGCCATTCCGATGCACGGCCGCATGATGCACGACCTCAGCGGGCAGCTCACTTACCAACAATACGGACAAGAAGGACAAGCTATTTTTTCAGTATCGAGAGGTAGTGTAAATGCCAAAATGATGGATATCGCCGAAACACATGGCAATGCCACTATTCACTACCAAACCGAGTGTTTGAAAGTAGACCTCGACAACGCCATTGCATATTTGCGCAATACCCAGAGTGGCGAAACCTTTGAAGCAAAAGCCGATGTTATTTTTGCTGCCGATGGTGCCTTTAGTGCAGTTCGCTACAACTCCATGCAAAAATTGAATCGTTTCCAGTATAGCCAAAACTATATTGCCGACGGCTACCGTGAAATTTTACTTCCTGCTTTGCCAGATGGGAGCTACCCAATGGACAAAAACGCGCTGCATATTTGGCCACGCGGGCGCTTCATGATGATCGCCTTGGCCAACGAAGACGGCTCCTTCACGTGCACGCTTTTCATGCCACACGAAAACCACGAATTCGCCTTTGACAAACTCCACACCAAAGCCGATGTCGATCGCTTTTTCAGAACCATCTTCCCTGACTTCCACGACATGATGCCAGACATCGCAGACAAATGGGAAGACCACCCACTTTCTAACCTCGCCATCATCCGTTGCTATCCTTGGGCTGCGGGCAAGGTTGGCTTAATGGGCGATGCCGCACATGCTACCGTGCCTTTTTACGGACAGGGCATGAACGCCGGCTTCGAAGACTGCCGTGTACTCAATGAGCTCATGCTCAAACACAACCACGACTGGGATGCCATCTGGGCCGAATACAGCCCACTGCGCAAACCAAATGGCGACGCGCTTCAAGATCTATCCCTAGACAACTACATCGAAATGCGCGACCTCGTTGCCGATCCTTCCTTTTTGTTGCGCAAGAAAATCGAAGCTAAATTCAACAAATTGTATCCAAGTAAATGGTTGCCGTTATATAGCCAGGTCACTTTCAGTAACATTCCTTACTCTGTGGCCTACGAACAAGGAAAAAAACAACGCAGCATCATGGACGACATCATGGCCCAGCCCCAAATCGAAGCAAATTGGGACTCCCCTGAAGTTATGCAAGCCATCCTAGACCAATGCAGTTCATTTAATTTTCAAACATGAGAATACTCTTCCTCTTTTTATGCAGTTCAACACTACTCTTTGGACAGGGTGGTTTTGAAAAATCAAAGAAAAAAGGCAACGACTACCTCCAGGTAAGAAATCACGGCTACCAATTTTCTTTGGGCCCTACATATTCTTTCGTGAATCAGCCACTCAGAGGCGACCTCCTCGTCAATCAGGTTGACCGCGGTGACTACACCATTACCCCAGAAGCCAAACTTGGTTTTTATGCCGAATTTGGCCTCGCGCATTTTCCGAAATGGAAAGGTACACCTATCAAAGCCTTGGGAAAGAGCCGTATTATGGATTATTTCGACTGGGGAATTGGTTACCGTCAGCTCAATGCTTTGGAAACAACCTTACTCGAAAACCAAAATGATTTAGGCGAAATTTACAGCACAAGTACAGGTGAAGGCCAAATGCGCACAGGTTATCTTTATGGGAGCATCCGAGCGCACTCACTCATTTATTTTGGTAAAAAAGTAGTTGTAAAGGTGCGCAAACATTTCCTGGACCAAAGTCTGGGGCTCAACTACGACTTTCAGGTGAGAGCAGATACACTCGGTTACCAAAATCTTTTTACTGCTCACCCTGTGCCTCAGTTGTTTCAACCCAATTTAGCCGCCGGAATGCTGCAATTCAATTACCAAATCGGGATTGGTATTCGCCTCAACAAAGCCTGGATTTTAATTCCGGGCGTTTCGGTCCCTATTGTTACGTTGGCACCTTGGCAAGGCTTCAATGCGAATGTGCATTGGTTCAGCTCCACATATTGGCCTATTCAAGCACAATTTAAGGTGATCAAATTGTTTGAAGCGCCACCCAAATGCGGCGTGTATAGCACTCCAGAAGACAGAGAGATGGAAAAGCAATACCGAATGGAAAACTAGTTCTGAACTAGGAAATCCAGGATGGTATAACTTTCTTTGGAAGACGCTTGCGCAATCTTTTGAGTACGGAATCTCGGTCCGATACATTTCCGCAACGCAATACTTGTCTTGAAACGAGCTTGCCAGCTCTGTAAATAGAAAACTCAAAGGAAACAGAAGTCGCTTCGTCTCTATAAATCTGATAAATACTGGTTGTCTCGAGGAGTTCGGCTAAAGTTTGGGTATCGTCACTCGGTTTAAAAGTGCGGTCGTAGCCACGTACATTGACAACCAAATAGGTGTCAAAACCTTTCTGAACTAAAATTTGCTGGATGGAATCATTTAACAAGTGCTGCGGATCTTCGCCTTGCTTGAGGACGTTCATGACAGGAAGTGCCTTAATTTGATAGTTTTTTAGGACATCTGTCATGAGGGCCTGCATGGCATAGCGGTCCTCTTCTTTGTCAAATTGAGTGATCACAACTGCGTTGGTCAGCTTGACAGACTGTGCACTAACAAGATGAGTTAGGATCGACAAGCCAAAAAATACGAGATACTTCATGTACTAAGTTAAAAAACTTCAGCTGCAATTTGCTTCACTGAAGTTGAATTGGACATTGTATAATAATGAATGCAAGGCGCCCCTGCTGCTTTTAATTCTTTAGACTGTGCGATTCCCCACTCAATACCAAGTGCTTCTACCTGCGCATTGGTGGTGCATTTGAGCAATTCTTTGGAAAGTTCTGTCGGGTAATCGATGTGAAAGAACTTAGGCAAAAAACTGATATGCGCCATGGACTTGATTGGCTTTAGACCTGGAATAATTGGAACAGTAATACCTGCTGCTCTGCATGCCGCGACAAAATCGAAATATTTTTGATTGTCAAAAAACATTTGGGTTACTAAATAGCTTGCGCCTGCATCTACCTTGGCTTTCAGGTATTGGAGGTCTGTTTCTAGGTTCATGGCTTCAAAATGCTTTTCTGGGTAGGCTGCTGCACCAATGCAAAAATTGGTAGGGTCTTGCCCTTGGCCTTCTGTGAAATAAGCGCCGGTATTCATGCCATTTACTTGCTCAATGAGCTCCACTGCATAAGCGTGTCCTTCGGGATGCGCCCTGAAGTTAGCTTCAGACTTAACGGCATCGCCGCGCAAAGCCAAAACGTTATCGATACCTAAAAAATGAAGATCGATGAGTGCATTTTCGGTTTCTTCTTTGCTGAAGCCACCACAAATCAGATGTGGAATGGCATCGACGTCGTATTTGTGCATGATAGCCGCACAAATACCTACAGTACCTGGGCGCTTGCGCACTGCTTTTTTCTCTAAAAGCCCGTGTTCGCGCTCAATGTAGATGAATTCTTCGCGGTGGTAGGTCACGTTGATAAACTTAGGTTTGAATTCCATCAGGGGGTCAATACCTGCGTAAATGGAGGCGATGCTTTTACCTTTCAATGGAGGTAAAATTTCAAACGAAAAAAGAGTGTCTTTGGCTGCTGCCAAGTGATCTGTAACCTTCATAATTTTTATTAGCGTACAAAGATAAGTGATTGCTAAAGAATATGCGTTTTAAAGACGATCCAAAGCCGAAATAATAACTTTCACGGCTAAATCCCATTCGTCTTGTGTTAAATTAAGGGGCGGTGACAACCTAAAACTGTAAGGATGAGATAAGAACCAGAAGGTGATGAGCCCTTGTTCTAAACATGTATTGACCACTTTTTCTACTTGATCAGCGCTCTTGAGGTCAAATGCAAACATGGCACCGACTCTTCTGTGCGCTTGCACTGCCGGATGCGCAGCAATTTGCGCAGCAAAAGCAGCAGCGCGCTGCTCCAATTGTGCCCAGTTGATTTCGGTGCGCAAAACCTGAACGGTTGCAGCAGCTGCGGCACACACCATTGGATGCCCCCCAAAGGTGGTGATGTGCCCAAGCATGGGCGCATGCGTAAATTGGTTCAAGTGCTGCTGCGCAGCTACAAGTGCACCAATTGGCATGCCGCCACCAAGCGCCTTGCCGAGTGTGAGTACATCTGGTACAACTCCGAATTGTTCGAAGGCAAACATGGTGCCTGTGCGGCCCATGCCGCATTGGATTTCATCAAAAATGAGCAAGGCGCCAACTTCGGTGCAGCGGGCGCGCAGCGCCTGCAAAAAGGCGGCCGAAGGCCGCCGCACCCCGGCATCGCCCTGAACGGTCTCGATGATCACGCCTGCGGTGCGGGTAGTGATCTGAGAGAGTTGTGCGGTATCGTTGTGCGCAAGAAAACGTACATCTGGCAACAGAGGCCTAAATGCAATTTTCTTGATTTCGTTGGCCGAGACACTCATGGCGCCATGGGTACTGCCGTGGTAGCTCCCTTTAAAAGCAACGAGCTCAGTGCGGCCGGTAACGCGCTTGGCCAATTTAAGTGCGGCTTCAATAGCTTCAGTTCCTGAATTGACAGCGTAAACGCCATCCAATGAGGCGGGCAAAACTGCCAATAACTCTTTTACGAAAGCTTGTTGTGCATCCTGAACAAACTCGCCATACACCATGACATGCAAGTGTTTTTCCAATTGTGCAGCCAAGGCTGCAACTACTTTTGGATGACGATGCCCTATATTATTAACGGCAACACCAGCAATCATATCCAAATAAGCTTTGCCGTTTTTGTCATAAATATAGGCGCCTTCTGCCCGCTCTACTTCAATCAGAAAAGGAAAAGGACTTGTTTGGCCTAGATGGTCGAGGAAAAATTGGCTTTCGTTGGTCATTTTTTAGGTTGCAAGAGCGGTAAAATAGGTTTACCTGTCATAGACCCTGGTCTTTGCAGGTTCAATAAATGCACGAGCGTAGCTGAGATATCCGTAATTTGAATTGGGTCATAGAGCGAAAGACCTTGAGGAATGCCTTTACCGTACCATAAAAGTGGAACATGTGTGTCATAATTAAAGGCTGATCCATGAGAGGTGCCTTGATGCGCTTTAGGTTCGTCGTGGTCTTTGGCGAGATAACCTGGCTGCAACAAAAAGATAAGCTCACCACTTCTTTGGGCATCGTAACCATTGCGCAATAGCTCACCCCAGTAATCGGTACTTGCAGATCCAGAACGTAGTTGCGTGCGCGTTAATACTGTTTTGACTTCTGGCCATTGGCGCAACTCATTGGCTGCAAATTCGGCAACCTCATCGATATCAAGGTGCAGCGAATCGATTTTCTTTAGATCGAGGTAAATATTTTGGTTGGTCTCGTGCTCGAGTAAATCGGCGTTGTACTTCATGATGAAGTCGTCGCGGAGCACTTGTAGGTGATCGTGCATAAAGAAATACCCACCCGGCATTTTCATTTTGACCAACATTTCAGGAACCGGCACCACTGCGTGATCGGCAGTTAAGAAGAGGATAAAACCGTCTTTACCATAACGGGTCTCGAGGCTGGCAAACAAGCGTTGTAACTCTCGGTCTAAGCGCGCATACATATCTTCCAATTCGCGAGAATAAGGACCAAATGCATGTCCTGCGATGTCGGGGGTTGAATAGGAAAGACACAAGAAGTCAGTAAACTGATCTTGGCCTAAATCTTCTTGTTCAAGTGCTTGAATGGCAAAGTCTGTCAAGACCTCATTGGCTTGTGGTGAAATGGTAAAAAGAGAGGTAGCGGAAGCTCCTGCAGCAATCATGGCAGGGAAGTCATAGGGGAAGGTTGCCGCTGTTTTGCCGGTCAAGACCACTTCATATGGGCTTGCGTCGGTCATTAAATAGGTGCTTTCCGGCAAGAGCAAACGCCATGGGCGCAAATCTTTTACTGGGTCAAATTTCGCATTGAAGCGCTCCACCCATTCAGGTAAGGCATCTTTATAAAAAGTACTCGTTACAAAATCACCAGATTGGTAATCGAACCAATAACTTCCATCGGATAAATGCCCCCCGGGCAAAATAGCACTGCGGTCTTTAATTGAAAGCGATATAACTTTTGATTTGGGTGAAGCCAATTTGAGCTGATCAGTAATGGTGTAGGTCAACAAATTCATAGGTGCTGCTTGACCTCCACTTGTGCTACCAACGGTTTGATAGCGCTCATCAGAAACACTTGTTACCGTTTTATGCAGATCTCGGACATACCAGTCGTTGCCAACAATACCATGGTTTGCAGGGGTTGTACCCGTGTAAATGGAAGCATGACCAGGCGCTGTATAAGTTGGGACGTAATTGTATTGGGTGTTACGGCAATTCGTACCCTTGACCAACAAACGATTGAAACCACCGCTTGTGTAAAGGTGTTCAAAACGATAGAGGTAGTCGTAACACATTTGATCGACAACAATGCCAACAACAATTTTTGGAGCTTTATCTATTTGCGCTTGAAAGCCAAATACATAAGACAAAAGGAATACAAGTAGCAGTATTTTTTTCATAGTTCAAAATTACGCATTCCATTTTGGCTATACCAAGCAACTTTTTGACGAAATTTACGTCTTGAACAAAATTTAAAAATCCATCATGAAACAACTTTTACCAATTTTATTGCTTGCGCTCAGCTTTTTTAGCTTCAACAACGCGCGTGCACAATTTGTCGTGAACGTCATTACTGTTGACTGCAGCGGCCCAGGATTATGCGACGGCTTCGCCATGATCGACTCTTCAAACACAATGAATTTTACATCTGTACAATGGTACATGAACGGTTCCCTCATTCAAAATGGTGGCAATGCCATTTATAATCTTTGCGCAGGAACTTATTCTGTCAACGCAATGGGTGGAGGCTTGGTCCTTACGTCGCCTTTTACAATAGGCACTGGTACGCCAAACCCTTGTTCCGGATTCGGCATGAATATTACCGAAACCATGGCAAGTAGCCAAAACGTTTGTGACGGTAGCATTACAGTTAGCGTTTACGGAGGTTCAGCACCTTACACTTACCAAATGTCTGGCGCACCTGTAACCGGCGCTCCAAATTTCAACAACTTGTGCACAGGCACTTACAACCTTACCGTTACAGACGCCAATGGCTGCACGATTAGTCAAAATGCGAACATTTTATACGACACCACAACTACCAACCCTTGCGCAGGTTTTTATCCTACCGTAACTGTTACTGATTGCAGTGCACCAGGTGCTTGCGACGGGGCAATAGACATCTCTTGTGCAACATGCGGTACTTTTTATGTTATGTGGAGTCAAGGATCAACAACATACGCAATCAATAACTTATGCGAAGGCAATTATTCTGCAGTTGTCACAGATAGCAATGGTTGCTCATTCAGTACTACCCAATTTGTAGGTTACAACGGCGGCGGAAACATCGACAGCATCAACGTTATTGGCAACCTTGCAACAGGCGGCATGATCACCGGTACATTGCAGTCTAGCTGGATCTACAATTGTGACATCGACATGTCTATGCTCGACACCGCTTACATGGTTTCAGCTACATTTGGCAACAACCCATCTAACCAAGACAGCTTATACACAGTTTGGTATTTAACCGACACTACAGGTGCATTTACATACATCAACTACGCTTTCTACGCACCATTTGCAACAGGTACCTACAACCTCGTTTTACAAGTGTACTGCCCGATTAAATCTACACCACTTTACTACAACATCATCACGCAATTTGATGTACAAAGCGCTGGCATTGGTTCTGCAGCACCTGTAGCGTTAACACTCTCACCTAACCCTGTTCAAGACATCCTAACTATCCAAGGTGCGTATTCAGGAAGCTATACAATCTATAACCAAGCTGGTCAATGTCTACAAAAAGGCCAATTCAACAAGCAAATAGACTTGCGCCAATTGGCAAACGGCACTTACCTCTTACACTTAGATGGTCAGGTACTTCCGTTTATCAAAATGCAGCAATAAGCGTTACGAAACTAGAAACGCTCTCCAACAAAAAGGGCCCGCAATTGCGGGCCCTTTTTTATATTCATCGTTTTGGATCAGATCATTCATTCAATTCCATGATAACAGAGCACTATCCTTTTCCTTTGATGGTAGGAACGGAAGGCTTGGGAGTTACAGGCGCAGCTGGTCTTGGCGCTACAGGAGTCGACGGCGAGCTTGGACGCGTATTGATTGGAGCGGAAGGCTTCGGTGAAACTGGACTACTTGGTTTTGAAAAAGCCGGTGTAGAAGGTTTGGATTCAGCAGGAGCAAAAGGTTCTTTAGCACCACGATCTGGGCCAGAGGTGGTTTGGTTTGGCTCTGTACCTCCTTTGCCAGGTTTTTCAGTGGTGCCTGCCGGTTTGGTATCAATTGTTTGAGGTCGGTCATTTGGATATTTACCTTCTGAAAAGGTATGCGCATTGTTGTTGAGTGCCGGACGCTCCACTTTGTTCAGAACGGTTGTTGTAGGCGTTGGGACATTTGGCGTTGGGGGAACATTCGGTGGAATATTTAAATACCCTTGATCAAAAATACAGCCCCCCATTTCGTCGGAAGGAACACCCATTTGCAAACAGCGCTGGCGTGCTTGTTCTCTACTTTGCGCATTCATTTGAGAAACATTCATGTAGATTCTTGGAAAGCTTCTGTCTGTGTAAGATGCTGTAGTGGTACCAGGTCGGTAGTCAAAGAGCGTATTGAGGTCGGTAACGCGCCAATCTTCGGCAAAATTCTTCGCTAAGTAGGCCTGAAACTCTTGCTCTGCCAAACTATTGATTTGCGAGGCTTCTCTGGAATCAAAGGCGTAAGCAGATGCCAAGGATAAGGCAGCGATGTTGTTCGGGCGCGGCATGTTGGTGCGGCTATTGAAGTCGTCGTCGGCAAAGCCATTGTTGTTGCCTAACAACCCTTCATACATATTGCGGTCGCAGTCAAAGATACCTACGGTTACGTTTACAAAACCACGAGCACCTGAAGAGCGGACATCGACAACGGTTGTTTCGCCTGTTGGCCAAGCGATGGTATAATTGCGACCATCCAAACGCACCACGCCTCCGTGTGGTAAATAATAACTTCGGCCTTGCAATTGAATGGCTTGGCCATTGAGCCTAAGTGGCGTTTGTTGGATGTCGTCAGGTTTGTCGCCAGCATAAAAACAGAGGCGGTCGCCGGCTACGTTCATGGCCACCGCAGCATTTAAGGAAAAGTTGTCGTCTTGGGCACGCTGACGCGTTTGGACCTCAAAAAGACCATTTGAATTTTTGGACAAGACAAACTCGCCAACAGTTTGAAAAGAATAGGTAGCGCGGTCATAGGATTTAAGATGAGGGTCGCCGTAGGATCTGCCGTAAGTACGGGAACAAAAGCTGTGTTCGAGCATGGCTGTAAATAGACCGATATCGGTAGTTGAACTGCTGCCCGTGGTAGCTACTCGTTGATTCTCGAGTACCATCTGGCGCAGATCTTGACGCTCTTTTGCAGGTATCATGCTCAGCATTTCGTAGGGTGTGAAATCTTCTGGGAAGGTGCGGTCTGGAACTTGTTTATTTGCTGCCAATGCTTGGATAGCTGCTGCTAACCACGCGCCACGGATGTCGTCCCAGCGCTCGAGATGGTCTTTAATTGGCGCAAAAGCTGCACTTGGAGCTTGTCCAAAAGCGCTATTGAAAAGAAGGCAAAAGCCGGCTAAAAAAAGTACTGATTTCTTCATAAATATTGAATTATTGCTGCTGACTTAGCAAGATTCGGGCCAAAATTATTCATTGAATTTATAGCCAATACCTTTGATCGTGGAAATATATTGTTCGCCTATTTTTTCGCGGATTTTACGGATATGGACGTCAATGGTGCGGTCGCCGACGATGATTTCGGTACCCCACACTTTCTCTAAAATTTGTTCTCGTTTGAATACGAAGTTTGGCCTAGAGGCCAATAAAGCAAGGAGTTCGAATTCTTTGCGTGGCAATTGGATTTCTTGACCGTCTTTTTCGAGTAAATATTTTTCGCGATTGATGTGAAACAGCGGCTTGACGGGTTCTGCTGGTTTGTTGTGTTGGCTGCGTCTGAGCATGGCGTGTATCCGCGACAACAAAACCTTGGTTTTAATGGGCTTGGCTATGTAGTCATCGGCGCCGGCATCAAGCCCGGCAATTTGGCTGTAGTCTTCGTTTCTAGCTGTTAGAAAGCAAATGAGGATATCTTGATTGATAGGATCTGCTTTGATGCGCTCACAAACTTCAATTCCGTCTAATTGTGGCATCATGACGTCGAGTAAAATAAGCGCGGGTTTTTCTTTTTGAACGAACTCCAAACAGGCTAGTCCATCGGCCACAACATCGACTTTAAAACCCTCTTTTTGAAGATTATAATGTAGCAATGTTCGAATGTCTTCTTCGTCGTCGACTATAAGTATGTGAGCTAGATTCATTAAAGTAAAGTTAGGCATTCTAAAAATGGCAATGTGTCAGCCTAAAATATTTTTATGAAAAATTTAACAAACCGACGTAACCTTATATTAAAAAACCGCTTAACTTTGCAGGACTAGTAGTAGGTTTAGGTTAATAGTCAGGAGCTTTGGTTTACCAAGGCTCTTGGCTTTTATAGACGCTCATGAAAATCAAAATCCTCATGGTAGAAGACGATATCAGCCTTGGTATCGTAGTTTCAGATCAGCTTAGAGCAGATGGCTACGCCGTTACCCTCTGTGAAAACGGTGCCGAAGCACTCAGGCGCTTTCAAGAAGAGCCCTACCACCTTTGTATTTTTGACGTCATGCTTCCTGTCAAAGATGGCTTTACCCTAGCCCGCGACATCCGCAAGCAAAATACAGAAATCCCAATTCTCTTCTTGTCGGCCAGAAGTCAAACCGAAGACAAAATTGAAGGTTTCAACGCAGGTGCCGACGACTACCTCTCCAAACCATTTAGTGCCGAAGAACTACAATTGCGCGTCAAAGCACTCCTCAAACGCGTCAAGCTTCAGCCCGAAAACCCCGAACAAAAAGTGGTCAAAATTGGCCTTTACACCTTCGACACCGAAAATTTCACCTTGCAATCTCCAAGTCAGTTGCTCACCTTAACCAAAAAGGAAGCCATGATTTTGCGCACACTATACAAATTCAAAAATCAGCTGATCCCACGAGACGTCATTTTGAATTCAGTTTGGGGTCAGGACGACTACTTTGTTGGCCGCAGCCTAGACGTCTTCATTACCAAACTGCGCAAATACCTCAAGGAAGACACCAGCATCCAAATCAACAATGTACACGGCGTTGGTTTTAAGTTCGAGTGTCAAGAATGAGTGTGCTAATTCTCCACTTAGAAACCAGCACCAAAATATGTAGTGTTGCCTTATCGCAAAACGGTATTTTATTAGCGCACAGCGATCAGTCCTCAGATGGCTACATCCATGGCGAAGCATTGACACTCATGATCGAGGAGTTGCTCCACAACTCAAACACTACCCTTCAAGCACTCAACGCAATTAGTTATAGCTCGGGGCCCGGATCCTACACGGGTTTGCGCATTGGTCTTTCTACCGCTAAAGGACTGTGTTTTGCACTAGCCATCCCCTTAATTGCCTTGCCTACCCACCAAGTTCTTTTTCAAATCGCTCGAGAAAATGGTTTGCAAAAACCTCAGCATGTTATTGCGCTTCTGGATGCCCGTCGCACCGAAGCCTATATGGAAATATTTGATTCAGAAGGTCATAGCATTCAGCAACTTCACTGTGCGCTACTCGAACAAACCGATGTCTCTGCTTTCCTTCCTGCGCTAGTAGTTGGGGATTCCAACACAAAAGCACAAACTTTTTGGAGTTCTGACGAACTCATTTGGAACCACGAAGCGCTATCTGCTCGTTTTCAGGCAAAAGCTGCTTTTGAAGCATTTCAGACCCAACAATTCGAAGACCTTGCCTACTGCAGCCCTATCTATTTAAAAGGTGCTAATGGCATACTACTTTGAAGCACGCGTTCATTTCCGGCTGCGTCTTTAACCCGAATTTCTAGCGCAGTTCCAGCTACAAAAGGCACTTGAAATTGAGCCTTTACCACCTTATTTTTGGCATCGTAATACGCCGGAACCCACTTTCCGTTTTGCCAGCAAGAATAAGAAGCGATGCCCGAAAAATCATCTTTGACAAGCCAGGCCCAAGCGCCATTATTGATTGAGTCTAGTTTGTTGTTGCTTTGATTTTGTATGGTGGGCGCTATTTCATCTATTTTAAGCCCAAATGTTCCGAGTGTTTTGGAATAAGCTGTTAGCTTTCCCTGCTCAAACATGGTTGGAAGGGCAGCACCGTTCATTGTAATGAAGTAGCGCTGCGCATTTATGGAATCCTTGAGCTGATAACTCAGTGTTATAGGTTTTGCCAGTTGCAACTGACTAGATGCTATTCTTTTTGCAGCTAAATCGAGACTTTTGCGCACAGGCTCAAAAAAGGTGAAGGAATTGATCTGAAGCTGCCATGAGTTGGCTTCATAGAAATACGCTTCGGTCGGGAGCCAATGCGTCTGTTTTGAATAAGTGATTTGAGCGACTTCCTTTTGACCGGGAAGACACACCAGAAGCTGATGCTGACTTTCATTTCCATTGACATCTCGCAACATAATAGCAAACAGAAGGCTATCCTTCGCATTTAGTTCGAATGAACCGGTCCCTTCATAAGGGTAAATGGTAAGTGGGTTGTTGCGCGTTTTGAATAGTTTCTGAAACTTCTTCTTGCTCAGTTGAGCGTACGCATGATCGTGATGCGTGTTGATATAGCGCGCGTCATCAAAGTCAATTTCGTCGAGCTCAAAAGCAAAATGGCCACTCTTTTCGGTCCAAACTTCAGCGCTAAACAAACCCAGCGTTCTTCCTGCTTTGGTAAAATAATCATCTACTTGCAGCGCTAAGCCGATCCGATCACCCTCTCTTAAAAACCCAGCAGGTAAAATCGTTTTGTGCTGCATTTGACCTAACGTTACCGTTACACTTTTTGTCGGGACTTCGTAGCCATTTGGGTCGATGGCATAAATCCGAATGCCTCCCAATACGGGTTGCCCACTATCGCTTACTTTAAAACCATGCAAGAGCGGATTGAGCGCATGTTCGGACTTGGTATCGCGCAGTTCAAAATGTAAATGCGGCCCACTCGACCCACCTGTATTGCCTGAATATGCAATCAATTCACCTTTCTTCACCATAATTTTGTTTGCTGGCAAAATCAAATCCACTTCATTTTGCTGTATTGCTTCGGAAGTGTCTAAGTAAAAATCTTGAATGGAAGGCGCATATTTATTGCAGTGTGCGTAAACTGATGTGTAGCCATTTGGATGCGCCACGTACAAAACCCAGCCGTATCCGACAGCAGAAACCTTTAAGCGCGAAATATAACCGTCTTGAATGGCATATATTGGTAAATTTTCTCGTCCACCTGTTCTGATATCTATACCCATGTGAAAATGATTCGGACGCAAATCGCCAAAACCAGCACTCAACTCGACGGGCGGTGCCATGGGTAAGGTCCAAGATGAGTCGCAATTTAAAAATTGTCCGAAGGCCAAAGGAGTAAAAAACAACGCTAAATATAGGATGAGCTTGTGCATCTTCAAATCTAAGCAAGAAAAAACAGAAAAACCTTCCCGATTTTGCAGAATGTAAACGAATGCTTGTTAACTTTGTACAAAGTCACCGCTTAACATGACTGAGAACCTCAATACGCTCATAGCAGATATCCGCACACGCAGCCTAGATTTAGCTGCCCAATTGAAGGCAGAACGTGCTCAGCACGAAGCCCTTCAAGCAGAGTTGCGCCGTCTAGAAGAACTTTACCAAGCTGAACAAGCACAAGTAGAGCAACTCCAAACAGCTATTGAAGAACTCAATGTATCATTGGCGGAGGCCCAAAACAAAGTCGTAGAGGTTCCTGTTGCAACAAGTAGTCGCAACGCCGAGGAAATCGACGCACTTGTGAAAGAAATTGAATTCTGTATAGAAAAGCTCAAGCAAGCCTAAATGAGTAAAGTAGCTCTTAAAATCAATATCGCTGGCCGCAGTTATCCGCTTAACGTGCCAGAAGCCGAAGCCGAAGCAGTCAACAACGCTGCGGCTGAAATCAACAAAGCGATAGATTTACTACGTAAAAACTATGCAGTAAACGATACCCAAGATTTATTGGCAATGTCAGCTTTACAATTGCTCACCAAAGCAAAAGCAGACGCCAAACCCACTGTATTAGAGCCCAACTATGCCGATATCGAAGCGGCACTTGAAGCCCTCAAACAAGACTTGAGCAACGTTCAATAACTTTCTAGTGCTAACCCTCTCCCGACTACAAACGACAGTAGAATGGATATTGTATGGTTATTAATCGGATTACTCGGCGGCGGTGTCGCCGGATTTATCCTTCAAAAAAGCATCCTCAAAAAAGATGCAGAACGCATCATTAAAGAAGCCGAATCTAAGGCCGAGACAATTCAAAAAGAACGCGCGCTCCAAGCCAAAGAACGCTTTTTAAAACAAAAAGAAGAGCACGAAGAAGCTATCAGAGAACGCGAGCGTCGCATGCAATCTGGTGAAGACCGCTTCAAAACCAAAGAAAAAACACTCAATCAGAAATTAGAAGAGATCAGCAGAAAAGAAAAAGATCTTGAAAAAGTTCAGACTGACTACCAAACCAAAGCATCTCACCTAGAGGTACGCAACCAAGAACTCGACAAAATACATCAAAAACAAATTGCCGAGCTTTCCAAAATTGCACAGCTCTCACCTGAAGACGCCAAGCAGAACCTCATGCAAGCGCTCACAGACGAAGCGCGTACTGCGGCAATGGCCACTATCAAAGAAATTACTGAAGAGGCAAAACTGAATGCCAACAAAGAAGCGCGCAAAATCGTTATCCAAAGTATTCAACGCGTTGCCACAGAACAAGCCGTAGAAAACGCAGTTTCGGTATTTAACATCGAATCAGACGAAGTCAAAGGCCGCATCATTGGTCGTGAAGGCCGCAACATCCGCGCCTTAGAAGCTGCAACTGGTGTAGAAATCATCGTAGACGATACCCCGGAAGCAATCATCTTGTCTTGTTTTGATCCAGTGCGCAGAGAAATCGCTCGTTTGAGCTTGCACCAACTTGTCTCTGACGGCCGCATTCACCCTGCACGCATTGAAGAAGTTGTCACTAAAACACGCAAACAACTCGACGAAGAAATCGCAGAAACAGGCCGTCGCACTTGCATCGACCTCGGTATTCACGGTCTTCATCCAGAGCTAATGCGCATGGTTGGCCGCATGAAATTCCGTTCTTCTTACGGACAAAACCTCTTGCAACACTCCCGCGAAGTTGCCAACCTTTGTGCTATTATGGCTGCAGAGCTTGGCCTCAACGTCAAACTCGCCAAACGCGCAGGTCTACTCCACGATATCGGTAAAGTTCCAGACGAAGAACCAGAATTACCGCATGCTATCCTAGGTATGAAAATCGCAGAAAAATTCGGCGAAAAAGGCGACGTCCTGAACGCGATCGGAGCCCACCACGACGAAATCGAAATGACCACCCTCATTTCGCCAATTGTACAAGTTTGTGATGCCATCTCAGGTGCGCGCCCTGGTGCACGCCGCGAAATCGTAGAAGCTTACATCAAGCGCATCAAAGAACTCGAAAACCTCGCACTCTCTTACGATGGCGTTGGCAGTGCATATGCCATCCAGGCAGGTCGCGAATTGCGCGTATTGGTCGAAGCTGAAAAAGTAAGCGATCAACGTGCCGAAGAACTTTCTTTCACGATCTCACAGCGCATTCAAACCGAAATGACCTACCCTGGGCAAGTCAAAGTCACGGTCATTCGCGAAAAACGCGCTGTCAACTACGCTAAATAACTCTAAATGCGTTCGGACCTCTTCGCTAGCCTCATTTCAGGGCCTTGCTCGGCCGAAACGCGTTCTCAAGTCTTACAAACAGCGGAAGGTCTCCAAGGCCTTCCGCTTTCTTATTTTAGAGCCGGGATCTGGAAACCCCGAACCCAACCAGGCGCTTTTGAAGGCATCGGCGACGAAGGCCTGCAATGGCTCCAAGAAGTGCGCACACGCTTTGGCTTTAAAATCTGCACTGAAGTAGCTACTGCCGAACACGTCAGAGCAGCTGTAGTACATAAACTGGATATGGTCTGGATTGGCGCGCGCTCTACTGTAAATCCATTTACTGTTCAAGAAATTGCAGAAGCCCTGCAAGGCACCGGTATCCCCGTGATGGTCAAGAACCCCATCAACCCTGACCTCAAGCTTTGGCTCGGCGCCATTGAAAGACTCGAACGTCACGATGTCAAGGTAATTGGTGCCATTCACCGCGGTTTTTCGGTTTATCAAAAAACCAAATACCGCAACAACCCACATTGGCAAATAGCCATTGATCTCAAACAAGCGCGTCCTGACATCCCACTTGTTATGGACCCCTCGCATATCGGCGGCCGAGCAGCACTCATTGCTCCACTTGCGCAGCAAGCCCTCGACCTCCATTATGATGGCCTAATGATCGAAACCCATTGCGATCCAAGCATTGCACTCACCGATGCCAAACAACAAATTACTCCTGCTGCACTTTCAGCACTCCTTCACAACCTAGAGCCCCGATCCAAAAGTGACCAACTGCTCTCTGAGCTCTCTGAACTCCGCGACAAACTCAGCCTCGTCGACGAAGGTCTTGTTGAATTATTGCAAGAACGCATGGAACTCTCTAAGGAAATCGGCTATTTAAAACGCAATTATAATAGTCCTATTCTTCAAGTACAGCGTTGGGAAGAAACCCTAAAATCTACAGTTGAAAAAGCCGTAAACGCAGGTATTTCCCAAGAATTTGCCGAGCTCTTTATCAAAATGCTACACGAAGAATCCATCCGCATTCAATTAGCCCTACTCAGCGATCAGCCCGATGCAATTTAAAGCGCAGCGATACAACGGTAAGCTAAAAGCACCTGCTTCAAAAAGCCATGGGCAACGCCTACTCATTTTAGCCGCACTTTCTACACAGCACTGCTCCATTCAAAATCTTGGCTCAGACAACGATACCAATGCGATGTCAGCGGCGGTTCAACATATTATAAACAAAAGCAATCCAAAAGAAAGCATTTCTATTTCGGTGGGTGAAAGCGGCTTTGCTTTGCGCAGCCTTGCTTTTGTGGCCGCTGCCTTTTTTGAAACCTATGAACTTACCGGAAAAGGCACCCTGCTCACCCGGCACCAATTGGCCACTATTCAAGTACTAGAACAATTGGGTTTGGACGTAAGCCATCAAAACGGATTGCTCCCAATTGTTGTGAACGGTTCAATTACCAATACCCAATTAGAAATTGATGCAAGAGAAGGTTCACAATTTGTTTCCGGCCTCTTCCTTTTAGCCGCAACGCACCCAGGTCATTGGCAAATTACAATCAAAGAGCTTAGTAGTCGACCTTATTTCGAAATGACCCTCGCCGCTATGCGTGAATTTGGCTTTCAATATGAGCGCAGCAACGACGTATTTTCGTTTGTAGGAAACCAAAAACTGTCATGCGGACATGTACAAGTGGAAGGAGACTGGAGCAGTGTGGCCGCACACCTCGTAGGTGCAGCTATTCAAGGAGAAATACGCGTTTCAGGATTAAACAAGGAGAGCTTGCAACCCGATAAAAATTTACTGACGGCACTAGAGCAATTTGGCGCCGCTTGCAAATGGGAAAACAGCGAGCTACACATTAAAAACAGCAAAGACAAAACTCCTTTTGACTTCGATTGCACACAACAACCCGATTTATTCCCTGTTTTGGTAGTTTTGGCCTGTGCGGCCAATGGCAAAAGCAGTATAAAAGGCATCCATCGTTTGAAAAACAAAGAATCTGACCGCTTAATGGTTATGTGCGAAGCCTTAACTTCTTGGGGAGTGTACTACCAAATTAAAGGAGAGCAAATTGACATTTTCGGAGTTGGAAAAGTAAATAGTGGAACTTTAAGAACATACAACGACCACCGAATTGTAATGGCGGGCTGTGTAGCGAGTTTACTTTGCGCAGAAGGACAAGAGATAGACGCTGTTTCGGCTATTGAGAAATCCTATCCGGGTTTTGTAGCAGATTTTCAACGCCTTACCCAAGTTTAGTTTCCTTGACCAACTAGAAAACCTGCGTCGCCTTTTAAAATGTATTCCTCAAAAGTAAGCTCTAGCTTTGCCAAGCGCGCTTTGATGTCTTTCTTTTTTTGTGAGGAAACTTTAGGGCTCTGTAACAATTGTGTATAGTACTTTCTGACCATTGCGGTGTCGCGTGGCGAGTTGATGTCATAAGAACTGCCCATACTTTCAATTACCAACAAGCTGTTCTTGTAGTCTGGAAAGCGCTGTAATAACGTATCTCCATAAGCTCTAGCTTCGCGTGGCGCACGTAAATGTTCGTATATCATGTGGGTTTTAAATAGGCAGTCTGCTGAAAAGCTGTCTTTTGGGAAAGCATTACTATAGGCCAACAAACGGTTGATGAGCTCAATTTGTGCCAAACTCGTGATTTTGGCAGCTTTTTGAGGGTCTTTTTGCAATTGGGCCAACGAATCTTCGTACTGAGTAATGCGCTCGCGCAATTCAGTTTTCTTTGATTGTTTTGCTGAATTGCTATTACAAGATGTCAAAATCAGTCCAGCAAAAAGAAGTAAGGAAAGAAGTGTTTTCATAAGTTAATGTTAGATCATGCGTTGCTTCTTGCTGCCAGGAAAGCTCATTTTGTAGTCGACGTTAATGGCGCCAAGTGTGATATTTCCTAAGCGTTTGAGCAGTAATTTTTTCTTGAGTGGGCTCAGGTGATCAGTGAAGAGTACCCCTTCGATATGATCGTATTCGTGCTGAATGATACGCGCGGCATAGCCATCGTAGGTTTCTTCGTGGAACTCCCAATTTTCGTCGTAGTATGTGATGAGGACTTTTTCTTGACGCTGCACGTTTTCACGGATACCAGGTATAGACAAACAGCCTTCTTGAAAAGCCCATTTGGCTCCGCTTTCTTCTTCGATAATTGGATTGATGAACACCTTTTTAAAATGTTCAATTCCTGCCGCCTTTGGGTCTGGTTCTTCGTCTTCTTCGTCGGCAAAAGGGCTACCATCTACGATAAAAAGGCGGATGCTCTTGCCAATTTGAGGCGCTGCTAAACCAACACCCTTTGCATGATACATGGTTTCAAACATGTCGGCAATAAGCTTCTGCAAATCGGGATAGTTTTGGTCGATTTCTTCAGCTTCTTTTTTCAAGACGGCGTCTCCGTAGGCTACTATTGGTAAAATCATGGTGCAAATTTAATAAGGATTAGCTTTGGCCCAAGTATTCTTGTAAAATCATGGCGGCAGCTACTTGATCAATAAGGCCTTTATCTTGCTTCTTTTTTTTGTGACCCATTTGAGCAATAGCTGAACTAGCCATTTTGGAAGAAAAACGCTCGTCGAACAAGTGAATTGGTATTGTTGAGAATTTCGCTTCTAAAACTGCTTTTAACAAACGGATATTTTCGGTGACATGGGAGTCAGAGCCATCTAGCCGTGTGGGATATCCGAGTACGATTTCGGCAATTTGACGTTTAGGGATTTCTGACTCGAGCCAGTTCTCGAGGGTTGAAGAAGCGATGGTTTGTAAAGGGCTTGCAATGATGCGATTTGGATCACTAATTGCCAAGCCACAACGCTTGAGGCCGAAATCAATACAAAGTACTACAGACATCGGTCAAAAATACGGAGTTTTACCGCAGCAGCATGGAGTTTCTGCTCAGAATTAGTGGGTTTCAACGAAGTATTTGTAATTTTACGACGTGAAAATCATTATTTTATTTTGCTTACTGAGTGCGTGTTTGTTTTCGTGTAACGAGAACCCGAAAGAAAACTTCCAAAAAAAGGATCAGCTTGTTTTCAAACCAAAATTCGACGGGCTCGATGCCTTTCTAAATTATCAAGAAAAAATCGAGCAAAAAAAGGATCTAAAGACCTTGCCCTCCTTGCTTTTTACGCACAAAAATGGCTACACCCTGCAATCCAAAGTTTTCCTAGATGCAAACGGCGAAATTTTAAAGGCCATCCAAGAGCGCATCGATACCAACGGAGTAAAAGTGAGCACTACTTTTTATTTCCTCAAAGAGGTACTTAGCATGGTTCAAGTAGATAAAGAAAATTTACGTCTATCAAGGCTTGAAATGCACCAAACGCGTGTTTTTTACGATGCAGACCAAAGGCCAATTGCTGCTTACAACCGTATTTTAGAGAGAGGTGATCGATCAAGCGTTTTCAAGCGCGCGAATTTATCGACCAAGCAGCACGAGGCAATTCAAAACGACCTCAACGCGCTTTCCGACATGCAAAACCAACAAGGTGCCTTTGCACTTTATTTTCAAGGTTTTGACGAAGCCTTCAATAAGAAATTTGTTCAGTTCGGCAACACTATGTTTTCAACCAACTTAGCTTACGCACCTAATGAGTCGGTCATTTTGGCTTTGGAGAAAAATCCTAGTGCTTATGCGCAGCAAACTTTTGAACTTCAATACCAACAAATACAAGAAGCTTCAGGGCTTCAGTATCAAGTTTTAACAGGAATTAAAAAAACTAATGCAACAAATTAAGGTGTTTAATCGTCTTAATAGGTTGTACTGACCCTTACTTCATGAAAAAAATCTTACTCCTTAGTTTTTCCCTTCTTTTCTGCTCTGTGCTCTTCGCCCAAAACATGAAAGTCACAGGACGCGTTGTCGATACATCTGGCCTTACGCCAATACATCAGGCCAGTATTATGGCCATTCACCTCAGAGATTCTGTTTTGGTGCGTTACACCAGAAGTAACAGCAACGGTGAATTTTCCATGACCGACCTTCCGCTCGATTCATTTCAAATCATCATCGAACACAGCAACTGGACCCCACGCAGCATCTACTTAATGGGCTCAAGTAAAAAAACAATCTTTGAACTACCCGATATCCGACTTTATCCAAAAGTGCAAGATGTCAAAGATATCGTGGTCACGCGCAACCGAAATGCCATGTATTTCAGTGGTGACACCCTCGTTTATGTAGCCGACTCCTTCAAAGTTGCCGAAAATGCAGTTGTAGAGGATCTCCTCAAAAAATTACCTGGCATCAAGGTAGAAGACGACGGAAGCATTACCTCACAAGGAAAGGAAATTAGCCAAGTTTTGGTAGATGGCGACGAGTTTTTTGGTTCAGACCCCACAATTGCTACCAAAAATTTAGCAGCAAATGGCGTAGAATCTGTTCAAGTCTATGAAAAGAAAAACGAAGATGCCGCCGCCGGTGAAGACGACAAAATTCAAGTACTAGACCTCAAACTCAAGGACGAAGCCAAACGTGGCTACTTCGGCAAAGCAGCCGTAGCCTCTGACCTCAACCAAGGTGCGGCCGACGAAGCTTTCTATGAGTCTGAACTCCTTTTCAATAAGTTCGATAAAACCCAAAAAATATCGGTGTTTATGTTGGCATCTAACACGCCAAAATCGAGCTTTGGCTTTGGCGACATGAACAAATTTGGCCTAGATAACGAAAGAGACGCAAGTGGCATGAACTTCTGGGACCGCGACTCTCGCGGCGACAACTCAGGTATTCCACAAACCCTTAAAACTGGAATTTACTACAACGACCGCCTTTCCGAGAAAGTCAAACTAGGCGTCAATTATGCATATTACGACAGCCGTTTGCAAGCGAATTCTAGCTCACAAACCCAATATTTCCTCGCCGATAGCTCTTACTACACCAAAGACTCTACCAACAACCAAAGTATCAGTAGCTCGCATCGCTTCAATATGAATTTACAAATTGACATCGACTCCTTAACCAAGCTCGAGCTCAAACCAAATGTTCATTTTGACGAAGGTACCCAAGACAACACCTCCGTCAACGATTTCCGTGACGACAACTTTTCCTCATACCTCCTCACCAATATCAACAATAAATACGACTCGAAAGGCATCAGCAGCAATTCTGAAGCCATCCTCCGAAGAAAATTTGGTAAAAAAGACCGCGAATTAGAAGCCAAATACATCTTGCGTTACAACGACAACACATCAGACGGGCAATTGGTCACTAATACCAATTCGCTCACCTTCGATACCATCATTGACCAACGCAAATCGAACAACAACCTCAGCAATACACAATATGCAACGCTTACGTATACCGAACCACTCTCCAAAAGCTTCTTGCTCACCACAGAATACTTTTTGGAATTTGGCAATTCCAACCAAGCGCGCTACACCTTCAACCCTGACGTTAATAATCAATTCAATGTCATAGACAGCCTCTTCACCAACGACTTCGTCAATGAGCGTTTTCAGCAACGCGGCACCATGATGCTTACTTACCTTTATAAAAGTCACCGCATCACGGGTGGTTTGGGTTTCAGAAATATCCAAATCGACAACATCAATCAGTTTACTCAAGTGGGCATCAACCAAGACATCTCCAACTTCTTGCCTAATTTCGCATATCAGTTCAAGCCGAGTATGGCCAAACGCATTAACATCCGTTACAGCACCTACTCTGCCCCACCAAGTGCCAACGACCTCCAACCGGTCCGAGACAACACCAACCCCAATCGTATTCAAGAAGGAAACCCCGACCTCAAACCCAACTATCAGCATCAACTGAATTTCAATGCCAATATTTGGCAAGCCATGACAGGCCGTTATATTTGGTCGGGCGGGAATGCCACCTTTACCCAAAATGCCTTCGGGAATAGCACCACATTTGACCAACTTGGTCGCACCATCTCCAAAACAGTAAATGTCGATGGCAACATGTTTGCTACCATTTACGCAGGTGGTGGCTACCCTATTTTGAATCGAAAACTGACTTTTGAACCGAGCTTCAATGCATCGTATTTCCGAAACAACAATTTCATCAACAACCAACTCAATGCAACAAGTACCACTACTTTAAATGGATCATTCTCCATAGAATTGAGTTTGGATAGCCTCGAACTTAACGTCGGAACAGACTACACCTACGTAAATCCTGTTACTACATTGAGCGCTTTCTCTAACCAACCCTACTCGACTCAAAATTATTTCATGACCGGTGACTGGCGCTTCCCTGCACATTTCAGATTCAAATGGGAACTCAATTACACCATGAACCGCGGTCGTGCGGACGCCTTTAACCGCGATATCTTTATTGTCGACCTAGAAGTTCAAAAAGCGTTCTTAAAAACCGAAAACCTTATCCTTGGTTTGTCTATCAACGACTTACTCAACCAAAATATCAACTTGCAACGCACGGTCAGCGGCAACATGATCACCGACAACTACACCCGCATCATTACGCGCTATTTCCTGTTGCGCTTGACTTACAAATTTAACAACAACAAAACCCGTGAAGAAGATCTTCGTATGTGGCATTAGTGCCTTGTTGCTCAGTCTACAGACTTGGGCACAAACCGAATACATTCATGCTGGCAAGATCACCTTTGAACGCCGCACTAACCTTGAAAAACGCTTCAAAGATGAGCGCATGAAACGCTTTGTAACTGAAGAAAACAAGATCCGCACCGAGCCTTTCATGCTCTATTTCAACGACACCGCATCCTATTTTGCCGTAGTACCAAGAAATGAACCAGAAGAAATGGCCTGGTTGACCACCAAAAATGCCTACTATCAAAACCTCAAAGATGGTCAGCAACTCATGATGCTAGCTGTGTTTGGTCAAAATGTATTTGTTCAAGATAGCTTACCTGTGCGCACCTGGAAAATCACAGATGGCAAGCGCAACATTTGCGGATACGAGTGTAGAAAAGCCATTTACCAAAAAAATGACAGTACGCGCCTCTACGCTTGGTACACACCTATGCTAACACCATCTGTTGGACCCGAAGGATTTTGTGGATTACCCGGTACCATTCTCGGCCTAGCAACTGAAGATGGCGGTATTGTATACTTCGCTAAAAAGATTGATTTAGTGGCTCCCAAAAAAGAAGAATTACTCTTGAACCCCGGTAAAAACAAAGTATTTACCATTGCTGAATTGCGTCAAAAAATTGAAAAAGAATACGGTAACACCCCATGGGGCAAGCGCCTTTTTGACGACCTCTTCCGTTGGCTTTGATTTGTTCAGGCCAATAGCTTTCCCTAAATTTAGCGCATTAAACTGACAATGAAAGGTATCATTTTAGCCGGCGGATCCGGAACACGATTGCATCCTTTGACCCTCGCGGTGTCCAAACAACTCATGCCTGTCTATGACAAGCCAATGATTTATTACCCGCTCTCTATTTTAATGAGCGCCGGAATCCGAGAAATTCTGATCATTTCAACACCAGCCGACCTTCCCCAATTTGAAAAATTACTGGGTGATGGAACAAGTCTTGGTTGTCGTTTTGAATATGCCGTTCAAGAGGTACCCAATGGCCTTGCACAAGCATTTGTCATTGGTGCAGAATTCATCGGAACCGATAAAGTTGCCCTCATTCTCGGTGACAACATCTTTTATGGCGTGGGTATGGACACCCTCTTGAAAGAAAACAATAATCCAAACGGAGGTGTCGTTTACGCCTATCATGTCTCTGACCCCGAACGCTATGGCGTAGTTGAATTTGACCAAAACAACCGCGTTGTATCCATTGAAGAAAAGCCTTTGCAACCCAAATCTAACTACGCGGTGCCAGGGCTTTATTTTTACGATAATTCAGTCATTGAAATTGCCAAAAACCTGCAGCCTTCAGCCAGAGGAGAATACGAAATCACTGATATCAATGCCGAATACCTCCGCAGAGGACAACTCAAAGTGGCCATCCTTGACCGTGGAACAGCTTGGCTAGATACTGGCACCTTTGGTTCTTTGATGCAAGCTGGGCAGTTTGTACAGGTCATCGAAGAAAGACAAGGACTTAAAATTGGCTGTATTGAAGAAGTAGCTTATCAAAATGGTTTCATTGATGCCACTCAACTCAAACAATTGGCCTCTGGTCTTGTTAAAAGCGGTTACGGAACCTATTTACTCGAACTGCTCAACAAATAAATGAAAAGTCTAACCACCTATAGCACCTACCTTGAAAACGTTCTCCATAAGGAGCACTTTCCAGCACAACCAGCTCATCTTTACGACCCACTGCGCTACTTCCTACAACTTGGGGGTAAACGTATGCGCCCAATGCTCAGCCTGATGGCTTGCAAAATGACGGGATCAGACTTTGAAAAAGCCTTACCTGCAGCATTGGCAGTAGAATATTTCCATAATTTTTCATTGATACACGACGATATCATGGACGCAGCCCCTATTCGAAGAGGGCAGGCAACCGTTCATGAAAAATGGAATGCCAATATTGCCATTCTCTCAGGAGATGTTTTATTGGTTAAGGCTTATGAACAGCTAGCCAAATACGATTCCAGCACATTTCATGAACTTTTTAATGTTTTTAACAAAACGGCAATCGAAGTTTGCGAAGGCCAACAAATGGACATGGATTTTGAGTTGCGCAACGAAGTAAGCGAAGCTGAATACCTCGAAATGATTCGCCTCAAAACATCCGTGCTCTTAGGCTGTGCTTTGCAAATGGGCGGTATAGTCGGCGGCGCAAGTCAAAAAGACGCACAATTACTTTATTCTTTTGGCGAAGAACTTGGCTTGGCTTTTCAAATCCAAGACGATATTCTTGATCTATACGGAGACAGCGCACAAGTCGGTAAACAAGTTGGTGGAGATGTCTTAGCGAACAAAAAAACACTCCTCTCTATTCGTGCAAAGAAAGTTGCTGACAGCACCCAATTTCAAACTTTAGCAGCTTTAGAACAATTACAAGATCCGCTGCTCAAAGTAGAACAAACCAAAGAACTTTACACAGCCTTGGGTGCACGCTATTATTGCGAAGAACAAATGAAAGCACATCACCAGAAAGCTCTTGCTGCGCTTTCTAGAATAGAAATAAACGGCACCAAATCAGAATTAGAAGAACTTGCCGAATTTTTATTTGCTAGGACGCATTAAATCTGCTTTTTTTTCAATTTTGCTTATATTTGTAGGAACTATCTAAAATATCAACAATGAAAAAACTTTACGTATCGTTTATTGCCTTAATGGCAGCCGGTACTTTTCACGCACAAGTGAAAAGCATCAACGCACCGCGTCTTGAAAAAAAGGCTTCAATCGAAGTTGGCTCAACTACAGCGGCACACAAACCGACAAATGTGGCTAAAGCAACCACCATTTGGTCTGACAACTTTTCTACTGCAGCCAACTGGACTATCGGAAGCACTGGTTCTAACCCAGAGCAATGGAACTTCTCAACAGATCCTACAGATATTCCAGTATCAGTACTAAGCCCTTTTGCGTCACCAACAGCAGCAAACGGTTTCTTATTTGTCAACTCTGACGCCAACAACACTGGTGACATGGATGGTACACCAATTATCACAACTGCTACTAACGTAGGTACTATTGACTGCTCTGCACACAGCGTAGTGAAGTTAAAGTACAACCACAACTTCCGTTGGTGGCATGATACTCGCGGCGTTCGCGTTTCTGGTGACAACGGTGCAACTTGGACTGAATTCTTAATTTCTGACGAAGTTGATTACTTTACACCTAACCAAAACTCTGCAAACCCAGAAGTAACAATTCTAGACGTTTCTTCAGTAGCTGCAGGTTCTTCACAAGTGAAAGTACAGTTCTACTACAACGATAACGACTACTGGGGTTGGTATTGGGCAGTTGACGACGTAGAATTATACGTACCAGAAGCCAACGACCTTAAACTAAATGGTATTTACTGGGGTTCAACAGGTTTTTGGGCTGAGCGCTTAGCTTACTACCAAGTTCCAGCTTCACAAGTAACTGCTATCGATTTCTCAGGTGTGGTTGAAAACGTTGGAGCTCAAGATCAGCAAGATGCAGTCTTTACCGCAACTGTAGGTGCTTTCTCTAGTGCTTCTGCTGCTACACCAGTATTGGTTGGCAACGTCGACACACTTGCCTGTAATGCATCCTTTACACCTGGGTCAGCAACAGCTACGCTTTCTTTGTCTGGAACAGTTGCAATCGGCAACACAGAAGGAGATCCATCTAACAACACCCTAGCAAACTTTGCTTCTATTGCCATTAACCCTTACGTTTATTCCCGTGACAACGGTACAGCGTTGAGCGGTTCATTCAACCAAGGTATGGGCTTCGAAGTTGGTAACATCTTCGACATCTTTGCCAACACAACTATTGGTGGTGGTTCAGTATACATCAGTGGTTCTGCTGAAGTAGGTGCAGAAATGTACTTGAAATTGTATTCTATCGACCCAGCTACTGGTGACTTCGTATACGTTGACGAAACCGGTCCTTATGTACTTACTGCTAACGATATCGATGCTGAAGTAACACTTTCTTTCTTAGGTGGTAACTACCCACTTAACGCAGGAGAGGCTTACCTTTTGGTTGCTGGTTCTAACGGTGACGGTGGTGCAACCAACGACCTCGTTGTAGGTACAGCTGGCCCAGCTCCAGTTCAAACATGCTACTACTACGACATGACAGACCTTACTTGGTACTACACAACTTCACAACCAATGGTTCGCATGAACTTCGATCCAGCTTTAGGTGTGAAAGAAGCAAACAACACTTTTGGTCTTGAAGTAGCTCCAAACCCTGCTGCTGATGCAACTACTGTTACTTTCACCGTTAAAAACACATCTGATGCAAGCATCACTGTAATTGACATGGCTGGTAAAGTTGTTGCTACTCAAACGTTGTCTGGTGTAAACGGCACACAAGCTGTTGAAATCAATACAAGTGCTTTGAACAGCGGTATGTACACAGTTAACGTAACTGCTAACGGCACAGCTGTAAGCCAAAAATTAGCGGTACGCAAATAAGCTTTTCCTTCTGGAAATGAAAAGGGAGCCCGAGGGCTCCCTTTTTTTTTGTTTATTGATATTTAATTTTCATTTAGAAGAATAGCTTTACTTACGCTACCTCTAACCTATCGGGTTTTCACCTCAGACTAAATGACAACACCGCATCTAAAAAAGGTTCGGGCGCCTCGGCATGTACCCAGTGCCCAGCATTAGAAATAGATGCCAATTGAAAATCTGGATAATAACTTTCTAAAATAGAAATATCTTCGTCTAGGATATAATTCGAAAGTAAGCCGCGGATAAATAATACAGAGGTAAAAGATTCTTGCTCGGGCAACTCACGGAGAATTTCAGACATACTGGCCTCCAACACCGGAAAGTTTACCCTCCATGCCAATTTTCCTTTTTCTTCCCAATAGAGGTTCTTTAATAAGAACTGTCTTACCCCATCCGACTCCACAAAAGTTCGAAGAATTGCTTCTGCCTCGCTTCTTGCACTCAGCTTTGAAAGGTCAATGGCATGAATGGCCGCAAGAATATGTGCATGATGCGGAGGATAGGCTTTCACGCCCATATCTACCACAATGAGCTTTTCGATAAAGCCTGGAAACGCGTGATCAAAATGCATTGCGAGTTTGCCTCCCATAGAGTGACCCAATACAATAGGTTTTTCTAGCTGGAGCTCCGAAAACAATTCGTGAAGATCTTGCACCATGAGTGCATAAGAAAATTCTGTTGACCAAGGGGAGTGTCCGTGATTGCGCAAGTCAATAAGTGTTACCTGGTAGTACTCAGCGAACTTTTTGGCGTGTGTTTGCCAATTGTCAGAAGAACCAAAAAGCCCATGAAGTATGACAAATGGTTTACCCTGACCGAATTGTTTGTGGTAAAGTATCATTTGAGCGCTTGAGGAGAACCTAACGTTCTAACTGTAAATTGATGGTCATTGAGCCCTGAAAGTACTTGAAGCATTTGCTTAGGTGCAATTTGCTCGCGGTTATAATGAACTTTTATGACCTGTTCTTCGAGTGAATCGATGTAATTGACTTCCACGCGTTCAACCGCACAAGTTTGCTTTAAAGCCTTGCGAATGCTGCCACCACAACCCATCTGACAAACCATACCCTTCACACCGATTTCTTGTGTGGTATTGGCTTTAACACTTTTACAAACTTTTGCTTGAGGTTCGTTTTGCTCATTTTTTGTATTTGTTTGACTACAAGAAATGAAAAGAATAAGAAGGGTCGGAAGTAGAATTAATTTCATGAAACAAAATTAGTCAGGATATTGCGAATGTTCAAGTCTTTACTTAGATTTGTTCAAACTTGAAAATTATGAAAAGACTATTTTTTATTGGCTTAGCCACTCTTGCTGTTGGTTCGGCAACTTTGACATCTTGTAGTAAATACGAAGAAGGCCCATCTTTGACCCTTGCGTCTAAAACAGGTCGCCTCACGGGCTCTTGGAAATTAACTGCGCAAACTACCAACGGTGTGGCTGATGTACTTACAGGATTGACCCAAACAATGGAAATCAACAAAGACGGAAAGTACAGCACTATTATTGCTTACAGCTACATGGGGTTCAATTACACCAACGACTTCACTGGAACTTGGGAGTTTTCTGACGACAAAAAACAACTCATCACAACAGTTGACGGTTTAACAGGTACAGACACACAAACTATTGTGCGTTTGGCTGGCAAAGAGTTGAAATTGAAAACAGTTGACGGTTCAGACATTGTTATTCAAACCTACACAGCACAGTAAGCTTATTGTATCTTACATTTTAAAGCCGCAATTCGTTGCGGCTTTTTTATTGCGCAAAAAGTAGTACATTTGAAAAAAAACAAAAAATGAAGTCTGTTCTCTTTTCACTTTCTTTATTGACACTAGGCCTTGCAGGCTGTTCAAAATACAGCGAAGGCCCATCGTTTTCAATACATACAAGAAAAGCGCGTTTGTGTAATGACTGGAAGCTTTCCAATTATATCTTGAATGGAAATGATGTGTTTGACCCGAGCATAACTACCAAAATGAGCATTGATAAAGATGGAACCTATTCTATCTCGAATTACACCAATGAGTTAGGTCAAATTCAAGGCACCTACAGTCACGGCACTTGGGCTTTTGGAGAAGATGAAACTACAGTTTTCTTTTACGCTGACACTACTACCGTAGACCCTATTCACGAATACAGCATCAAAGAATTGCGCAACAAACGTTTGGTTCTTGAAGAAGAAATCTTCCAAACTGGTGACCAACACCGCATGACCTTCATTCAGCAGTAAACTGCTGAAAAAGGCTGACGCCGGTACAACATAAGATTGAATTAAAAAGAAGTGGATCCTAAACAAAATTAGGATCCACTTCCATTATATGGCCGCAAGCTTTACAGGTGCGGAGGTCTTCTGACCCATAAAATTCTTTGAAACGTGGAAGGAAATCCTTTTCAATGTTCTCCAACGGGAATCGGTAGGTATGGAGGTGGTGATTGCATTGTTCACAAAACCACATCAGGCCATCTTGAAGATCTGTGCCTCTTCGCACGCGTTCAATAACCAAACCAATCGTGTTGGCACCTCTTGCGGGTGAATGCGGTGTGTTGGCTGGCAATAAAAACATTTCGCCTTGTTTAACAATGATGTCTTTTGCCTGACCCTCGTGCTGAATGCGCACGTTGATATCGCCTTCCAGTTGGTAAAATAACTCCTCGCTTTCGTTGAAATGGTAATCTTTGCGCGCATTTGGCCCCGCTACTACCATGACGATGAAATCACCGGCCTCTTTGTACAAGTTCTTATTGGACACAGGTGGCTTGAGCAAATCACGATTTTCATCAATCCATTGCTGAAGGTTAAAAGGAGCGAGCATAAGCTACAATTTAGGCGTTGAGAATTCCTCTTGAAATAACGATTTTTTGCACTTCAGATGTGCCCTCGTAAATTTGGGTAATTTTTGCATCGCGCATGAGGCGTTCTACGTGGTATTCTTTCACAAAACCATAACCCCCGTGGATCTGAACTGCCTCGACTGTTTGTTCCATTGCTACTTTAGATGCATAAAGTTTAGCCATTGCACCTGATTGATCGTAGTTGCGACCTGCATCTTTGTCTTGAGCTGCTTTGTAAACCAACAAGCGTGCTGCTTCAATTTCGGTAGCCATGTCGGCTAATTTGAAGGCGATAGCTTGGTGCTTGTAAATTTCTTTACCGAAAGCAGAGCGCTCTTTAGAATAAGCGAGTGCTAACTCAAGGCCACCAGCGGCAATTCCTAAAGCTTGCGCTGCAATACCGATGCGCCCTCCAGAAAGAGTTTTCATGGCAAACTTGAAGCCAAAGCCGTCTTCGCCAATGCGGTTTTCTTTCGGAACCTTCACATCGTTGAACAACAAAGTGTGGGTGTCGCTTCCGCGGATACCCATTTTGTCTTCTTTAGCGCCAACGACAAAACCCTCCATTCCGCGCTCAACGATAAGTGCATTGATGCCTTTATGACCAAGCTCTGCATTGGTTTGGGCAATAACGAGGTAAACAGAAGCTGAAGAACCATTGGTGATCCAGTTTTTGGTACCGTTCAAAAGGTAGTAGTCGCCCATGTCAATTGCAGTGGTGCGCTGTGAAGTTGCATCAGAACCAGCTTCAGGTTCAGACAAGCAAAACGCACCGATTTTTTCACCTTTTGCAAGCGGAACGAGGTATTTTTGTTTTTGTTCTTCGGAGCCAAATGTTTCTAGACCCCAACAAACTAATGAGTTGTTGACAGACATACACACTGAAGCAGAAGCATCTATTTTAGAGATTTCTTCCATTGCCAAAACATAAGAAAGGGTATCCATTCCGCTGCCTCCGTATTTTGGATCGACCATCATGCCTAAGAAACCAAGTTCACCAAGTTGTTTCATTTCTTCTACTGGAAACTTCTGTTGGTTGTCGCGTTCGATAACGCCTGGTTTTAAGATGTTTTGTGCGAAATCTCGGGCGGCTTCTTTGACGGCGAGGTGCTCTTCAGTGAGTTCAAAATTCATGTTAACTGATTTATTTTAATTTTGACAAAAATAAACGAATTCCTATACTCTTGAAAGCAAAATCCTACAATAATCTGCAGTTATTGGGCCTCATGTCCGGAACCTCTTTAGATGGACTTGATATAGCGCAGGTATCTTTCGATTTTTCAAGTAATCATAATATTGATTTTCAACTCATTAACTGCAAAACTTACGCTTTACCCGAACCTATATTTGAAAAGCTATCTAATGTCTTTTCAATGAGTGCAATGGCTATTTTTGAACTCGATCAAGAATTAGCTCATTTTTATGCCGCTTGTATCGCGCAATTCATCGCGGAAAACAACATCAAGCAAACTGAAATTACGGCTATCGCCTCCCACGGCCAGACGATTTTTCATCAGCCAAACAAAGGCTACACGACTCAAATTGGTTGCGGGAGCACGCTCAACTACCTGACTAAAATTCCAGTTGTCAATCAATTTAGGCAGCTTGACGTGAGCGCAGGTGGCCAAGGAGCACCTTTGGTTCCGCTAGGCGATGCACTATTGTTTGCTCCGTTTGCCGATGGATTTCTCAATTTAGGTGGTTTTGCAAACATCTCGACACAACAAAACTCAAGCTCAATAGCTTACGATATCGCACCGGCCAATTTGCCTATGAATCAGTGGATGCAGCAGCTGGGTAGAGCCTTCGACGCCAATGGAGAGCTCGCTCGGGAAGGTAAAATCAACGAAGAGATACTATCAAAAGTACTTGCGTTAGACTTTTTTCGTCATGAGGGGCCTAAGTCGTTGGGTACAGAATGGTTGGAAAGTGCTTACATGCCCTGTTTTGAAAATGGCAGCATTCCGGACAAACTCAGAACCCATTTAGAAGTCTTGAAAACTCTTTGCATTCGAGCATTTCAAGATTTAGGAATAACAAGCGTTTACGTTACCGGTGGAGGTGCATTTAACGACTACTTTATCGAACTCCTTGCAGCCGAATTTAAAGGAAAACTGATCATTCCAGATGCCGACATCATCAATTACAAAGAAGCCATTATTTTTGCTTTTTTGGGTGCGCGCTTTCTAAGAAACGAAACCACTACACTTAGTGCTGTTACGGGTGCAACAGAAGCACTCCGAACAGGTGTTTTACATGATTTTCAAGCAAGTCTTGGTTAAAAAAGAAGGCCAAACCCGCTCAAATTTGGTATTTTTGTACCGCTAACAAAATTCACATTCCACATGAAAGAACTCCTCTCCAAATTTGAAAATAAAAGACCCGAAATCGTTTTTGAATGGAAAGATTCACAAACTGATGCAGAAGGATGGGTCGTCATCAACTCTTTAAGAGGAGGGGCTGCAGGCGGAGGAACAAGAATGCGCGTAGGCCTAGATAAACGAGAGGTAGAATCTTTGGCTAAAACCATGGAGGTTAAGTTTACAGTTGCTGGGCCTGCCATCGGCGGTGCCAAATCAGGAATCAATTTTGACCCCAAAGACCCTCGCAAAAAAGAAGTACTCAAAAGATGGTTTGCAGCCGTATCTCCGTTGCTCAAAACCTATTACGGCACGGGCGGCGACCTCAACGTCGACGAAATCCATGAGGTCATCCCCATGACCGAAGAATTTGGCGTTTGGCATCCACAAGAAGGCGTTTTTAACGGGCACTTCAAACCCAACGATTCTCAAAAAATCAACCGCATTGGCCAATTACAACGCGGCGTTTCTAAAGTTTTAGACAACGAAAAATACAGTCCAAAAATCAGCAACAATTACCTCGTCGCAGACATGATCACCGGCTATGGTGTTGCTGCCTCTATTGCCCACTACTACAACATCTGGGGTGGCGAATTAGCTGGTAAACGCGTATTAGTGCAAGGTTGGGGCAATGTAGGTTCAGCTGCAGCGTACTATCTCGCTCAACAAGGCGCCATTATTGTCGGCATTATTGACCGCGTTGGTGGGCTTATTCAAACTGAAGGCTTCAGTTTCGAGCAAATCTTAGCGCTCTTCATTACAAAAAATGGCAACGAACTCAACGCGCCCAATTTATTGAGCTACGACGACGTCAATGCGTCATTTTGGTCTACTCCTGCCGATATCTTTATTCCTTGCGCAGGCAGCCGCATGATTACCGAAAATCAACTTGAACAACTCTTGGCGGCAGGCGTAAGCGTCATCTCTTCAGGAGCCAACGTGCCATTTGCCGACCAAGAAATTTTCTTTGGCCCCATTGCCGAAAAAGCTGACGCATCTTTGGCACTTATTCCAGACTTCATTGCCAACTGCGGCATGGCGCGGGTATTTGCCTACCTCATGAGCTCCGACCTCCCTGCCCTAGACGACGCACTTATTTTTGAAGACGCCAGCCAAACCATCCGCAAAGCCTTGCTCGACACCCATAAATTGAACTCCACATCAAGAGGCATTGCCAAAACAGCATTTGAAATTGCACTCAAGCAACTTGTCTAAATAAATTAGCATGGAACTCACGCTGGTACTCATCTTTATCTTAGGCTATACTGCAATCAGCTTCGAGCATGCGCTTAAGATAGACAAACTCATACCGGCGTTGCTCATGATGACGCTCTCCTGGGCGCTCATTGCCTTCAATTCTTCAGATAGTCATATTCTTGGCGAAAATTTGTTGCATCATTTCGGGAAAACTACTGAAATCCTCATCTTTCTGATGGGCGCTATGGCCATTGTTGAAATGATTGATTACTTCGATGGTTTTAAAAGTGTGCAAGCCTTGATCAAAGTCAAAACGGCCTACCAACTCTTAATTGTGGTTTCCGTTCTTGCTTTTGTTTTATCTGCTATCATTGACAACCTTACCACTACAATTGTCATGATTTCCATTTTGCGCAAAATGGTCCCAGACAAAGAACTCCGCATGTGGATGGCCGGGTTTGTTATTATAGCTGCCAATGCTGGCGGCGCGTGGTCGCCAATTGGAGATGTCACCACCACCATGCTCTGGATAGCAGGCAAGGTGAGTTCTGTCAAACTCATCGAACATATTTTTTTACCTGCCGTTGTAACACTCGCCATACCATTAGCAATAGCCGCCAAGATTTCCATCTTCAAAACAAAACTCCCCGAAAGAAAAGAAATCAAAAAAAGTAAAGTTGCTGGTTTCATTTTGATCAGCGGCTTGACCCTCATCATTTTTGTGCCCATCTTCAAAACCATTACGCACCTACCTCCCTATATGGGCATGATGTTTTCATTAGCCATTTTTGCCATCGTAGGCGAGCTGGCAAGTAAACGCCAATTGAACCTCAGCTCTCTAGACGAGCAGAATCAAAGCGGACATGTCGGCCCAACGCTCAAAGCACTCAGCAAGATAGAAATGCCCTCCATTTTATTTTTCTTGGGTATTCTCATGACCGTTGCCGGAATGGAGGAGCTCGGCATGATTGAACAGCTTGGCGAAAATGTATTGGCAGACGGAATTTCTAAAGAGATCTACATTACCTTTTTAGGTCTTGCCTCTGCCATCATTGATAACGTTCCGCTTGTTGCAGCAAGCATTGGCATGTTTAAAGACGGCATGGATGCCGACGCCTGGCACTTTATTGCCTACACCGCAGGCACTGGTGGTTCTATTTTGATTATTGGCTCAGCTGCAGGGGTAGTTGCCATGGGGATGGAAAATATCGGCTTTGGTTGGTATCTCAAACGCATTTCTTTACTTGCTTTAGCTGGTTATATCGGCGGTGTACTGACTTTTTTGCTGCTCTAAACAATGGAACAAATCAGTACATATCAAGAAAACATTGCTTGGCTTTTTTCGCGCTTTCCTTCTTATCAAAACCTTGGTGCGGCAGCCTATAAACCAGGCTTAGAGCGCGTCTATCAATTGCTTGACCTACTTGACATTGACGCACAGCATTTACCAAGTATTCATGTAGCCGGAACCAACGGAAAAGGCAGCACAGCGGCTTACTGCTCAAGCTTGTTAACAGAAAAAGGTTTCAGGGTGGGCCTTTTTACTTCACCGCACATCTACGATTTTTCGGAGCGCATACGCGTCAATGGCCTACCTATAAGCCAAGGTGCAGTTATTGATTTTTGCCAACGCTTCCGACATCTGAATTCAACTATTGACGCGAGTTTTTTTGAACTCACCTTCGCTATGGCCCTCGCCCATTTTCAAGCAGAAAACTGCAACTACATCGTTGTAGAAACAGGGCTGGGTGGCCGCTTAGATGCCACCAATGTTTTGATGCCAGAGGTAAGCGTCATCACCAATATCGCGCTCGATCATCAAGACCTACTTGGCGACACCATTGGTCAAATTGCTTTTGAAAAAGCCGGAATTATCAAGGACCAAACTCCGCTTGTTATTGGAGATAAAACACCTGCTACCCAAACCATATTTCAAGAAAAAGCTAGCCTTCTGAACGCTCCAATCTACTTTTCGGAAGATTTTCAATCTGAACTAGCACCTCTTCCATTATTGGGTTATCAAAAAAACAATTTCAATACCGCCTTGCTTGCCCTACAAACAATAGGTTTTACATTTTCGTTTGAACAACAGCTGTCTGCGCTAGAGAACCTCAGAAGCAACACAGGATTTTTTGGCCGTTTAGAAGTCATACAAAACGAGCCAAAAATCATCATTGATGTATCGCACAACCCAGCTGGGGTAAAAGCAACGCTTCCGCTAATCGAAAAAGAATGTAAAGGTCAGCTTTATATATTATATGGTGCTGCCAAAGACAAAGATGCCAGTGAAATTCTAGCCTTGTTTCCAAGTCAAGCAAAAGTTACAGCTTGTATTTTTAGCAATTCAAGGTCTAAAAATCTTGAAGATTGGCAGGCATTAGGTGTTCAGACTATTTACGACAACCTTCCGTTAGCCATAGAAGACATCAAAAAACAAATGCAGCCTACCGACTTACTTTGGGTTACAGGCAGTTTTTTCTTAATCTCGGACTTACCCACCGAGAAAAAGATTTTTTAAAGTATCTTTGCAGTAATGGAAAAGCAAGTCATCCTCAATGCCACCCAGCTCGAACTGACGCTCAAACGGCTTTCCCATGAACTCATTGAAACCCACGGCAACTTCGAAAACTCTGTTTTAATAGGGCTTCAGCCGCGTGGAATCCACGTCACAACCCGCCTCAAAACCATGCTTGAATTCATTTTGGGTCATGAAATCCAAGCGGGCAACCTCGACATCACTTTTCACCGCGACGACTTCCGCCGCAGAGAAACACCTTTGCTTCCGAGCATCACCAACATCGACTTCTCTATTGAGAACAAACGCATTATTCTCATAGATGACGTCTTGTTTACTGGCAGAACCATCCGTGCAGGCTTAGATGCCTTACTTACTTTCGGACGTCCCTCACAAGTGCAACTTTTAGCACTTATCGACAGACGCTTCAGCCGTGACCTCCCTATTCAAGCCGACTACATCGGAAAAACAGTAGATACACTCGCATCCGAACGCGTCGCTGTTGAATGGAAGGAAAGCGAAGGACAAGACCAAATTTTATTATTCACAAAAGAAGGACATGAAGCAGCTCAGCGTTGATCACCTTACTGGCATCGTAGACCTCACGCGTCAAGACATCGAACTCATACTCGAAACCGCTGCTCGTTTCAAAGAAGTGATCAATCGCCCAATTAAGAAAGTGCCTTCACTTCGCGATATCACCATTGCCAACGTTTTTTTTGAAAATTCTACCAGAACACGTCTCTCCTTTGAGCTCGCGCAAAAAAGACTTTCAGCTGATGTCGTTAATTTCAGCGCAGCAAGCTCTTCAGTTAAAAAAGGTGAAACACTCGTAGACACCGTCAACAACATCCTCGCCATGAAAGTAGACATGGTCGTGATGCGCCACCCCAATCCTGGAGCGGCTAAGTTTTTGTCACAAAAAATCAAAGCTAGAGTGGTCAATGCTGGCGATGGCACACACGAACACCCTACCCAAGCTTTGCTTGATGCTTTCTCCATTCAAGAAAAACTCGGGACAGTAGAAGGTAAAAAAGTAGTGATTGTCGGAGACATCCTACACTCTAGGGTAGCACTCAGCAATATCTACTGCCTTCAAAAACTCGGCGCAGAAGTCATGGTTTGCGGCCCTAGCACACTCATTCCTAAATACATCGGTGAACTCGGCGTCAAGGTCTCGCACAACCTCCGCGAAGCTTTAGAATGGTGTGATGTCGCTAATATGTTGCGCATTCAACTAGAACGCCAAGACATCAAATACTTCCCTTCTTTGCGTGAATACGCCCAACTTTTTGGCCTCGATAAGGCCTTACTCGAAAGCCTTTCCAAAGAAATTGTCATCATGCACCCTGGACCAATTAACCGCGGTGTCGAAATTTCTTCAGATGTTGCCGATTCTTCACAAAGTATCATCTTAGATCAGGTCGAGAACGGCGTTGCAGTGCGCATGGCTGTTATTTATTTGTTGGCAGCTAAAATCGAAAGATAATTTAGTTATTTTTGAGCAAATCATTGCTATGAATTTCTCCGTGGACCCACAGGGCCAAATTGTTGTTGTGAGTACTGAAGTTGAGAAACTTGATTCCAGCAATGCCCCTGAACTCAAAGCCCACTTCTTGCAGCTCAATAAAGTTGGCACCAACTATATTGTCCTAGACCTAAGCAAAACCAAATACTGCGACTCCTCAGGCTTATCTGCAGTACTAATTGCCAACCGCCTCTGTAAAGACACCAATGGCAAGTTTGCTTTAGCTGGTTTGCAGCCAAGTGTGCTCAAACTGATCCAAATTGCGCAGCTCGACAAAGTCCTGACCATCGGAAATTCAAAAAATGCCGCTTTAGATCTACTCGCAAAGTGAGTTTTGAACTCCACATACTCGGTTCTGGTGCAGCGCTGCCTACCGCTAAAAGACAGGCAACAGCACAGTATATCAATTGTAACGAACGACACATTTTAATTGATTGTGCAGAAGGCACCCAACAACAGCTGCGCAAATACAGCCTGAAGCTTCAGAAAATCCAATTTATACTGATTTCGCACCTGCACGGCGACCATTTCTTTGGTTTGCCCGGATTATTGTCCACAATGCATTTACTAGGGCGCAACAAAAAATTGCATATTTTCGGCCCTCCAGGTCTCGAAACATTAATGAAAGCTATGCTTGCTGCTGGTGGTCATCCATTACAGTTTGACATCACTTTTCAAACCGTTGAGCCAGGCCCCAAACAACTCATTTTTGAAGATCGGCTCATCGCCATCCATGCCTTTGCGCTCAAACACCGCATCCCTACAATCGGTTACCGCATCGATGAAAAACCTAAATTGCTCAACCTCGATAAAGCGGCCGTTGCCGCTGCTGGTTTGCGCATCGAAGACCTCCCAAAATTAAAAGCAGGGATTTCCATCGAAAGAGACGGCAAAAAATACAATTACAAAAAATATACGCTACCAGCGCAGGCCACCTACAGTTATGCCTATTGCTCAGACACAAAACCCAGTCCGAACTATTTAGAGGCCATTGACGGCGTAGATTTATTATACCACGAGGCCACATTTACCCAACAGCACCTCGAGCGTGCCAAAAGCACTTTCCATTCTACAGCCCAACAAGCAGGCCAACAAGCAAGCAACGCCAACTGCAAGCACCTCTTACTTGGGCATTTTTCTTCGCGCTACGACGACACAGAACAGCATCTAGACGAAGCACGCCAGATGCATTCAAATGTAGCTGCCGCAGAAGACGGCATGCATATTGTTCTTGGGAAATGGCTGCCTATTTTTGGGAACGCTGATAAAAAACTAGCGCCACCAGAGCAAAAATAGCGTTTGGCAACCAAACGGACCAAAGTGTAGGGAAACCAACTTTTACAGCTGCAACCGTCAGCATTTTCATGGCAAAAATATAGACGAAAATAAACGCCAAGCCAATAGCGATGTTCATTCCTTGGCCGCCTCTTTTTTTCTGAGAAGCCACAGAAACACCAATTATTGTCAAGATATAGGTAGCAAAAGGAAATGCAGTTCTTTGGTGGAGTTCTATCTCAAATTCAGGAACCAACTTTGATCCTTTTAATTTTTCTCGTTCAATGGCGTTTTTAAGTTCAGTGTAGGTCAGGGCCTGCGCAGCGTTATCGCGTTGGGCCATTTCTTCGATGCGGTACACAAATGTGGTGTCTTTGTGTCTGCCATGAATGAGCTTCGCTTTCGGAAACTTGTAATCCTTCTCATAGTAATCGGTGAGCTCCCATTTATTGGTTCCCGGCTTGTTTTTAGCAAAGCGCGCACGTAAAAAATACTCAGGTTGGTTGTTTTTGCTCCATTTTTGAATGGTTAAATCATTGACGCGTTGTTCTTGAGCAGCGTAATTCGAAAAGTAAACCAGTTCATTTCCAGGGTATTCAGCTTGATAATTATTGACTGTCAGGACGTCTCGGTAATAGCGCTCTTCAAAAGCCAAACGTACTTTGTTGGTGCGCGGAATAATTAAGTGGTTGAGTACCAAAGACAAAATTGTGAGCAGTGTTGCGCCAATAAAATAGGGTCTTAAAAAGCGTGCAACCGGACGGCCAGAAAACCAAATTGGGATAATTTCTGTATTCTGTGCCATTTTACCCGTAAACCAAATGACCGACAAGAAAATGATCATGGAGGAAAACGTATTGCCGTAATAGAGGATAAAGGTGACGTAATAACTGAAGAAAATTTCTTGAAGCGGTGCTTTGTTACTGATAAACTCGCTTAGTTTTTCTGAAATATCAAAAACGACCGAAAAGAGCATAATAAGACCAAGCATGAAAAAGAACGTGCTTAAGAACTTCTTGATGATATAGCGGTCTATGCGTTTGAGCATTTCTTATAGACGCTGACCAAGTTTAGTGACCACTTGATTTTTCCAGGCTACAAATTCTCCTGAAGCGATTTTCTCGCGGGCTACACGCATGAGTTCGAGGTAAAAAGCCAAATTGTGAATAGTGGCAATTTGGATACCGAGGTACTCTCCTGTCTTAATTAGGTGACGCAAATATGCTTTGGTGTAGACTTGATCTACCCAAACTTTACTTGTTGGGTCGAGCTGACTGAAATCTTTGGCCCATTTTTCATTTTTGATATTAATGGTGCCTTCCCAGGTGTAAAGCAAACCATGTCGGGCGTTTCTACTCGGCATTACGCAATCGAACATATCGACGCCCAAGGCAATAGACTCCAACAAATTGATCGGGGTTCCGACACCCATGAGGTAGCGTGGTTTTTCAGTCGGTAAAATTCCGCATACTAAATCGGTCATCTCGTAGAGTTCATCGTCGGGTTCTCCTACAGACAAACCGCCAATTGCATTGCCCACAGCATCAAAAGAAGCAATTGCATTGGCTGATTCTTCTCTTAAATCCTTATAAGTACTGCCCTGAACAATAGGAAAAAGCGCTTGCTCGTAACCATATTTTGGTTCGGTCTGATCCATCGCGGTAAAGCAGCGTGCCAACCAACGGTGCGTAAGGTGCATGGAGCGCTTGGCATATGCGTAGTCGCAAGGATAAGGTGTGCATTCGTCAAATGCCATGATGATATCTGCACCAATACTGCGCTGAATTTCTATCGCGCGTTCTGGTGTAAAGAAATGATAACTACCGTCTATATGGGATTGAAACTTTACACCTTCTTCCTGTATTTTACGAGAGCCTGATAAAGAATAAACCTGATAACCACCGCTATCCGTTAAAATGGGGCGTTCCCATCCGATAAACTGGTGTAAACCACCAGCTGCTTCCAAAACTTCGGTGCCTGGACGCAAAAACAAATGGTAGGTATTGCCCAAAATAATTTGCGCATTGATATCATCTCGAAGTTCTTGCTGATGCACACCTTTGACAGAACCAACCGTGCCAACCGGCATAAAAATGGGTGTTTCTATGGTGCCATGAGCAGTGTGCAGCCTTCCGAGTCGGGCTTTAGATTGAGAATCTGTCTTTAAGAGGTCAAAGTGCATAACAATGTTGAAAAATACCTTGAACAAAGATACGGGTATTTAAATTCCCTAGACATCTTTGTACTCAGAGATGACGTACTTACCGCACATTCAAAACGACTTTTGGGCTTACCTGCTTCTGAGCGCCATTATATTAGGTGCTATACAGCTATTTTATGTGTTCAATTTCTACGCAAGATTCGCTTACAGGAAAAGTAAAGCGGCCGAAAAACAAGGTCAGTACCCTCCAATTTCAGTGATTATTGCCGCACGAAATGAATCAGACAACCTCTACGAACACCTCCCGACTATTTTAAGTCAAGACTATCCAAACTATGAAGTAATTGTCGTCAATAACCAAAGTATCGACGACAGCAATTGGATTTTAACCGCCTTTGCACAACAATTTCCTCAATTAAAAGTAGTTGAAATTTCGCGCAGTCCACACCTCAAGCCTGGCAAAAAACTTCCGATAACACTCGGCATCAAAGCTGCTTCTCACGAGTTTTTTGTACTCACCGATGCCGATTGTCAGCCTCAAAGTAACCAGTGGCTCAAGAATATGATGAGCAGTTTGTCGGCAGAGCGTCAGTTTACTATTGGTTATAGTCCATTTACAAAAACGAAGGGTTTTTTGAACAAACTCGTTCGCTTTGACAACGTCTGGATGGGTGTCAATGCCTATGCCTATGCACTCGCCGACCGACCTTTCAAGGCCAGCGGTCGCAATATTGCCTACTCCAAACAACTCTTTCAGAAAGTCAACGGCTTCAAATCACATTACGCAATTAGCCCCGGTGACGACGACCTCCTCTTGCAAGATGCCATTCAATTTACCAAGGTGAGTATCATGGATGAGCCGAGCTCTTTTGTGCGCTCAGCTGCGCCATCGAGCTGGACCAACTGGTTTCGGCAGAAGGCTAAATACCACATCAGTTCTGCACGTTACCCTGTTATTAAAAAAGTATTGTTAGGAATCTATCCACTGAGCCTCATTTTGATGTGGATTTCTTTTGTTGCTTTGTGTGTTAATTTGAATTACCTGCCTCTTAGTGCAAGTATTTTTATTGGCATTATTGCAATTAAATGGTGGCTTCAGGGTAGGTGTCTAAACCGACTTGGCGAAAAGAAACTCATGTTCTTCTTTCCAATTTGGGATCTTTTCTACAGCATTCTGATGCCCATCGTTTATTACATTTCCGAAAGGCAAAAATATTACCGATGGTAGAAAACGAGCATTTATCTGAGAAAGCCAAACACGATCTCCAATTGGTTGCAGCAGCCAAAGGTGGAAGCCAAGCTGCCTATGCCGACCTCATGGAGCGTTACCGCGACTCAATTTACTTCATGATGCTCAAGATGGTCAAGAACTCCGATGACGCCGACGACCTCACCATAGAAGCCTTCGGAAAAGCATTTGCGCGCTTAGACCAATATTCGCCAAGTTTTGCATTCAGCACCTGGCTTTTCAAGATTGCATCCAATAACTGTATCGATTTTATAAGAAAGAAACGCGTTGAGGTTACTTCCATTGACCGTGGCATCACCACCAGCGATGGCGAGCGCATGCACATTGATGCGAAATCACAAACGCTCAATCCAGAAGAAACAATTATCCAAGGGCAAAGATTGGTGCACATGCGCTTACTCGTGAGCAAACTCAAACCCAAATACCGAGAACTCGTCGAGAAACGCTACTTTGAAGAAAAGAGCTATGAAGAAATTGCAGAAGAACTCAACCTACCTTTGGGCACCGTGAAGGCACAGTTATTTCGCGCACGAGATTTCTTAGCAGCCATGATGCAGCAGACCAAAGACAGCATTTAATGACCCTACTCTCTTCTTATTTTCCTGATTTAAGCCCAGAACAAATTCGACAATTTGAGGCCTTAGAAGGTTTGTATCAAACTTGGAATGCCCAAATCAACGTCATTTCAAGAAAAGACACCGAGCACTTTTATGAACGACATGTCTTGCATTCGTTGGCCATTGCCAAAATTGTCCAATTCTTGCCTGGTTCTTCGGTTTTAGACATCGGTACCGGCGGTGGTTTTCCCGGCATACCATTAGCTATACTCTTTCCAGAGGTCCAGTTTCATTTGGTCGATTCTATAGGAAAGAAAATAAAAGTTGTTCAAGAAGTTGCTGCCAGCTTAGGTCTACAAAATGTGCAGGCCAGCCATGCCAGAGCGGAAACAATCAAGGACCGCTATGATTTTATTGTGAGTAGAGCTGTTACCCAAATGCCCGTATTTCTAACTTGGGTAAAAGGAAAAAGTGCCAAAAAAAACCTACACAATTTGAAGAATGGGGTGCTGTATTTAAAAGGTGGTGACCTCAGTGAAGAGTTAGCAGGGTTGCGCTATCCGGTTAAAGAGTATCCGATTTCCGAATTTTACAAGGAAGAATTCTTCGAAACAAAAAAAGTGGTGTACGTTCAGTTGGTACCTTGAGCAACCTAATGGTAGCTGACTACATTTGATACAACAATGCAGTTGCGTATGCTTTTATAGCGCGCTTTTCACCAAAAGAATCGACTTTTTCATGGGTGGTAGCTTTGATGCTCATCTCATCGATTTCCAAGCCTAAAATATCCGTTAAAACAACTTGCATTTTTTCGATGTGCGGATTCACTTTGGGCGTTTCTAAAATGACAGTTGCGTCTATATTGACAATGCCATAACCTTTTTGGACTACCAACTCATGAACGCGCTTTAAGAGAATTTTGGAGTCAATGCCTTTGTATTGGGGGTCCTGATCGGAAAAGTGATAGCCGATATCGCGCAGTGCCAAAGCTCCGAGTAAAGCATCGCAAATGGCGTGAATGAGTACGTCGGCATCGGAATGCCCAACTGCGCCAAGTTCTGAAGGCAATTGAACGCCACCGATCCAGAGCGGATAACCCGCCGCTAACTGATGGACATCTACGCCGTAGCCAATACGCAATTTGGGTTTGTGCTGCATTTAGTTACCACCAAGGTTGAGGCGCAAAGTAAAGCGCAAAGTATTTGCGAGTGGGCTCTGACGACCATTCAGCGAAGCTAAATAGGAGAAGTCAATGGTAAACATGTTGTATTTGAGCGAAGCGCCTAAATTCAAAAACTGACGGTTACCTTTGTTTTTGTTTTCATAAAAAACTCCACCTCTTAGAGCGAGCACATTGCTGTACCACCACTCTGCACCAGCTGCGATATTGATTTCAGCTAATTCTTCTTTCAAACGCGTGCCTTTTACAACCTGGTAAGAACCATCTTGATTCTGAATAAAATTGCCGTCTTGGTCTTCAGCTAATACACCTGGTGCATCGTAAAATGATTGCATCATTGAGGTGATGATACCGACATCGCCATTCATGCCTGCCAACATGACGTAATCGCCATTGATAAGCTTGTAAATAGCCGGTGTTGGCACTAAAAGGCGCTGTAAGTCAAGTGAGAATGTTACTTTGTTATATTCGTCGAAATCGGCCAAAAAGCTATTGCCAATTTTGAGATTCATTGGAATGAAGTCGCGGCGCGACAACTCAGAGTAAGACACTTTGTTGCCGATATTGTTAATGGTAAGGCCAAAAGTATAGGTGCCGTCTGTGTTTCCGATGTGTGCGTCGTCGTTGAAATAACTAAATGATAAATCTGCTGCACCAACAACACCTGGTTTGGTATTGACACCTGCTACTGTTAAGCCACCAGTCAGGTTCGAGTATGCAAATTTTCCATTGACACCGATGCTAAAGCGATCGGCCAATTTAAAGGCATATGCACCCACTAATTCAAACTCGCTAGGCTTGTCGTCGCGTAAGACATCACCGTTGATATCGGTAAAAGTGATTTCGCCGAGACTAAAGTAGCGAAGTGCGCCTCCAATAGAGTGTACTTTATTCAGTTGCTTGTAACCCGCTAAGTAAGATAAATGGATATCGTTGGTAAGTTGACGCAACCAAGGCGTATAGGAAAGGCTCACTTCAGATTTTTCCTTTGCAAAACTGAGTAAGGATGTATTCCAATATACCGAGGTGGAATTGGCACTTAACGCAGTACCGGCATCGCCCATACCACCCGCTCTGGAATCAGGCGTAATTGCCATAAAAGGCAAAGAAGTAGTTAAGGTGTTGAGCTGTAAATCGTTGTCAGAAACACCAGAGCCGCCAGTTGGTTGTGCCAGTGCAGATTGGTAAACCAATAACGAACCAATAGCGAGCAATAACTTATAAAATCGTGGACTTTTCATATAAGAGGTAAAGATAGGGAATTTCTATTTTAAGATCACAAGTTTTTCTGTTTGCTCTGCATAAGCACCATCTGGGGTCTGAACGCGCAAACGATAAAGATAGGTGCCGCGCGCTAATTCGTCGCCAAAATCATCTTTGCCATCCCAGAAGATACCTGATACTCTAAAGCCACTAGTTGGCACCTCTTCTGCGATGGTTTTGACCAAACGACCAGAAACCGTAAAAACCTGAATTTGCACATCTAAAGAAGAGCAAGACTGGTTGTGCTCAAACATAAATTCTGTACGTGTTGTAAACGGATTTGGGTAATTGAGCACATGCTGCAAGACCGGCTCTTCCTTAGCTTGCACTGTAAACTCAATTTGAGCTGTTGAGGAATTGTTATTGACATCCCAAACTTTGAGCGATAGCGTGTGCGGCCCAGGGCTTAGATTCTGAAACTGATAACGCACTTCGCCAGACTGATAAGAATCCAAATTAGCTGCGTAAAAATCATTGAGCACGAAAGGCTGAGCAGTTTGCCCATCCAAGACAGCAACTATATCATGCCCTATGCCATTTCCAACGGTATTGATACCGTTATCATCGGCAACCTTTGCCAACAAGACGGGGTTCTCATCGGTAACCGAACCATTTACAAATCCTTCTTGATTCATGTAAAGCTGAATGGCAGGACCTTGCTCATCTGAAACGCCATTCGGATCAATTCCACCCACATAAAAAGTGGTGTCATAGCCTTGTGCATCGATTTGTCCGTTGTGGCCATAATAAGAGATTTTTCCGAAGCCTACATTTAGTGCGATGTCTTTGGGAACTACAAATTCAAAGTCAAAATAGCCATTCGTAATGCTACTTTGCCCGCGGTAGATGCGGTTGGTTTGTTGCTCATAAGTAAGAAGTGGCGACCCCTCGTCTTGGGCCAATGTACTTTGAATTTTCTTCTTATCGAAAACGGTTGGCGTTAGTACGCCATTCCAACTGGTCAACACTGCACCACTATAATCTTCTAGATGTCCTTTGACACGTACTTTACTCAAGGCTTGTAGTGTATCCATTTGCTGCTGTGGATCGAGCCCATTGATGCTATCTGTCACAATACGGTAACGCGGAAGCGCCAAACGCAAAGCCGGGTCCCCGATTAAGGTAAAACTGCGTTTGTTGGAAGAACTCACAGAGGCTGCATTTTTAGTTCTTCTAGCGATCTCACCAAATTCATAAGCTTCTCCATTAGGGTAACGGTTAAAGACGCGTTCAATTAATTTGATACCAATATTGCTATTGACACCAAAATAGACCGAACGAGTTGTGGTCAGCATGGCAATTGCTCCACCTGTTGGATTCAAAAATGCCCACTCCCCTGCCGAAACGCGATCAGGGTCGTCGAAACGCGTAAATTCGCAAGTTGCCGATACAAAAAGATGTAAAGCCTGAATGTTATTCCAAGCATTGATTTGATCGATGGCCACTACGCGCTCCTCTGCCAAACCAACTTCGCCACCATGACCAATGTAGTTTGCTACTAGTACGCCGCGCTGAATGCCAGCATCTATTGCCGAAACCATCGCAGGAAAACGCTCGCCTCCAGCGGTAACAACTTTTGGAAAGGCATCCATGTATAACTTATTGTAGTTGATTTCAGGATTGAGCTGCTTAGAAATTTGATATTGAGGCTCAGCGTCATTTTTGATAAAGTACCCCCCCTCTCGGTTATCAGTCATGATCATATACTGATTGCGCCAGTCGCCAAATGTTTTATCAGTTTGCGTGCCCATACAACAAGAACTCGTGACTGGATAAAAATTAGAACCATTCTTCATATAATGTTCGATTTTATCAACCATTTGCTTGGCTTGCAAACTACTGCTCACAATCAATCTGCCCACACCGACATCCAACATATCGGCAGCGCTCATGGCTTCTGCATCGTCGAGTATTCCAAAAAAGTCATCGACCACCAATGCGTCAATCTTGTTCTCACTTGATGGCATTTGGTAAGTGACAATATAATTATTGTTATTTGGCAATCTGTTTTTGGGGTCGTAAGTGCCGTCGCCAAACAAAAGCAAGTATTTTGGTTTGGCTGTAGGGTCAGTGAGCATTGCACGGTCGTAGAACATTTTCATGAATCGACGAATTGCTCCTGGATCTTGCATTCCAGAACTAAACTCATTATAGATAGCTTGTGGCTGAACCACATGCACAGTTAGGCCATTGGCGCGGTGCAAATCAGCAAGACGGTTGGCCTGAGCAATAAAATCGGGGTGGGCAACTATCAGGTAATCCGCCAAAGGTAATTGATGTAAATCTTGAGCAGCAACAGCACCGACTTTTTCCGGTGTATAAAAAGAGGCGCCGCTCGCCAAAACAAATTCTTTGTAACCCGCGTTGGTTCTGATTTGGCCTTGAGTACCTGATAATGTTACAGGAATGCGTATCGGCACATGGCGGTCACTCACCTCCCATACAAATGCATTTCCATTGATATTGCCAATTTGATAGCTTGCCAAACCCATTGCAGCCGACCACTTCGACACCCTAAAATTGAGCTGACTTCCCGACAAAAGGAGTTCGCGTTGGGCATTGATTAAAATCCGATCGAGGTAAGTAACCACATTAGGATTCAGGCGGTTGATACTTACGGTCAAGTTAAGTGCAGAAGTTGGTGTTGAATCGGCACAATTTAGAACTCCTCGTTGGTAATCTGAACCTGAGTGCGGCATGGTCATTTGGCCTAAAACTTGTGAGCCTTTTTTTAGTATAAACTGATTGCCTGAGGTTCTGGAGTCGGAAGCATAAGTAACCTGAAAACGAATTGGTTGAGCACTTACATTCGGGATGGTGAAATTAAAGTTTTGACTGAGGTCTACATCAAATTCTTCGCCATACCAACGTTGCCCACCTAGTGCTAAATTTTCGAGGTCTTTTTCATAAACATCTCTGTAATCGTAGGTGGTAATTAATGTGTCGGCCGGCGTATCAATTACGGACGCAGTTGCTATACGCAATGGAGCTACATCGGCACCTATATAAATAAAATAATAGGATTGATCACTGTAAGGATGACGCACTTGATTGTACTGATTCCCACCGGAAAGTTCCCAGCGATGAGGGCCCCAACCATAGAACAAGACGTAATCATTTGCATCAAAAGTGCCATCTGACTCGCCAATAACCGAAATTGCATTTTGCGCAAGGTCGTCGGTTATTGAAATAGCATTGGATTCAGGGATAACGCCCTCGCCGTTGCCAAAAATATGGATATGTGCAGGATTTAAGTTCGTTGTGTTGAAGCCACAAGCCTCTAAAAATGACTTGTCTATTTTGTATATACCATCTTTTTCAAGCGCAATTCTGTACCATTTGCCAGAGGTGCTTCCCAATACAGAGGTACTAGCATAATCTTTCGTTTGATATACATCGCGGTTTTTAAGGCGGTAAGTTACTTGCGTCAGCCGCTCAATAACTCCATCTTTCTTGCGCAATGGCAATATATAAAGTGAGAGAAAAGGCTGCCCTGCATCTGTAACAACTTTAGATTCAATCAAAGCTTCACCTTGAATATTCAAACCAAGTTTGTCATATATCTGAACTTGCTCTTTCGGTATTTTTACGTAATCGAGCGAAAGAATTTCAATTTCTTGATTGATATTACTATGCTTTTGCTGTAACGCATAAAAAGGAAGTCCGTTATCGAGACCAAAACCTTTAACAGTCTCTACATCAAATGTTTCCTCCCCAATGAAAATTTGCTCAGTACCTGTCCAGTCCAAAACGATCGTTTGCACTTGAGAAAAAGTCGAAAAGCTCGATATTATACTAAACAAAAGGAGTATGTTGCGAAAATAATTCATGAAACTTGGAGTTTTAAGCGCTAGAAAAACGTCAATTTATTTATTTTATTTGAATAAATATTCGATATTTGTAACCTTTGAAACCTGAATAACGTTAAGATTGTTCGTGCTAAAA
>JAIXXP010000071.1 GCA_027490665.1 Cryomorphaceae bacterium
AAACGCCGTTGTGTACACCACAAAGTGTGGCGATGATTTGCTTCAATACCGAAGTTGGGACCGCTTTTAATGCAGCTGTTTCATCTTTGACTTCCAATGCAAAATGAGGTTCAATTAGGTGGTATTCGTCTTGAAGTGTTTGCTTGAACTGCGCTACGATGGCATAAAGTTCAGAAGCATTTTGTACGGCAACCTGTGCTGTTGCCTCGCGTGGAATAGCGTTGCGCAAACTTCCGCCATCAAAAGAAAGCAGTTGTAGATCTATTTGCTGGGAAATTTCCCAAAGCAAGCGTGCAAGCCATTTGTTGGCATTGCCGCGGCCTTTGTCGATATCCATGCCAGAATGACCACCGAGTAAGCCACTGATTTGAATGCTGTATGTTGTGTAGCCTGCTTGAATAACTGTTTCTTCGTAAGTGTAAAACGTATTGGTATCGATACCGCCTGCACAACCAACAGAAAGTTCGTCGTCGTCTTCGGTGTCGAGGTTCAAAAGAATTGTGCCGTTTAATAACGAGGCATCCATTTCTTTAGCACCGGTCATGCCGGTTTCTTCATCGATGGTGAAAAAAGCTTCGAGTGCGGGGTGAGCAATATCTGTACTTGCCAGAAGCGCCATGATTGCAGCTACACCGATGCCGTTGTCTGCGCCAAGCGTGGTGCCCTTTGCGCGGATCCAGTCGCCATCTTGGAACATTTCGATGCCTTGTTGGTCAAAATCAAAAACAGTATTGGCGTTCTTTTGGTGCACCATGTCGAGATGGCTCTGAAGTATGACGGTTTGACGGTCTTCCATTCCGGCTGTGGCCGCCTTTTTAATGACTACGTTACCGATGGCATCGCGCTGCGTGTTTAGCCCAAGAGAAGAGCCAAAATCAAGCATAAATGCGATGAGGCGTTCTTCTTTTTTAGAGGGTCTTGGTACGGCATTAAGCGCGGCAAAATTTTGCCACAATGCTTTTGGTTCTATATTGCTGAAATCCATAATCAAGGAAATTTGGGATATTGTTGAAAATCAGGGTCACGCTTTTCCAAAAAGGCGTGTTTGCCTTCTTGCGCTTCTTCTGTGAGGTAATAGAGTAGGGTGGCGTCGCCTGCTAGCTCCATGAGGCCGTGTTGACCGTCTAGTTCTGCGTTCATGGCGCGCTTGATCATGCGAATAGCCAATGGGCTTCTTTTCATGATGGTTTGAGACCATTCTACAACGGTATCCTCGAGTTGAGCTAAAGGAACCACTTTATTGACCATCCCCATTTTTTCAGCTTCTTCGGCGGTATATTGGTTGCACAAGAACCAAATTTCACGGGCCTTTTTTTGACCTACGTGGCGCGCAAGGTAAGAAGAGCCAAAGCCTCCATCAAAACTACCAACTTTAGGACCTGTTTGGCCAAAACGTGCATTTTCAGAGGCAATAGTGAGATCGCAAACCACATGAAGTACATGCCCGCCGCCAATGGCATAACCGTTCACCATTGCGATGACTGGTTTAGGCAAAGAGCGAATAGCCTTGTGAATGTCTAATACATTGAGTCTGGGAACACCGTTTTCTGAAATGTAGCCACCAACTCCTTTTACGTTTTGGTCGCCACCAGAACAAAATGCTTTATCGCCTTGCCCGGTGAGTACCACAACATTGATATCGGGGTTCTCGCGGCAAATAGCGAGTGCGTCGAGCATTTCAAAGTTGGTTTCAGGTCTGAATGCGTTGTAAACCTGTGGGCGGTTTATGGTGATTTTTGCAATTCCTTCGAAAAATTCAAATTTAATGTCTTTGTAATTTTTGAGGCTTTGCCAATTTCTTTGAGACATGAGCTAATATTTGTTATCTAAATACAAAGATAGAACATCCCAAACGACCGAAAGGTTTATTTAGCCAGAAATTCTATCCAATACGCAAAGAAGTCATACTTAGGCTACCTGCCAACAGCGCGTCATTAAATAATTCAATTTCATCGGCTGCATTACTGAGCCCTAAACTATAAATAAGAGGAATGTAGTGGTCGGTTGATGGGACGGCCATTTTTAAAGCGGCGGGCGCTGTTGAAAGGTCGAGAAGTGCTTTGAAATTTCGCGTGTTGATTTGATCGTTGACATACTTTCTGCTTTCTTTTGCCCAGTCGTAGCCATAGCCAACTTCATTGATGCGGCTGAAGTCAACTGCGCGAAGGTTGTGAACGATATTTCCTGAACCAATAATGAGTACGCCGCGTTCTCTTAGGGTTTGTAGCTGTTTAGCGAGTTCGAAATGTTGTTCTAATGAAAGTTGGTAGTCAATGGAGAACTGCACGACAGGAATATTTGCGGCAGGATACAAATGCTTGAGTACCGTCCAGGTGCCGTGATCCAAGCCCCACTCATGATCTTCGTGAATCAGGGTTGAGGTGCTTAAGTTTTTGATATAGCTGGCCAGTTCAGGCGATCCAGGAGCGGGATATTGCTGTTCAAATAAGGCCTGCGGAAAACCTCCAAAATCGTGGATGGTTCTTGGGTGTTGCATCGCTGTAACGGCCGTTCCCTTTGTGAGCCAATGTGCTGAAATAACTAAAATAGCTTGAATTTCAGGTAGGGTCTGGGCTATATTTCTGAAGCCAGCGACAAATTCGTTTTCCTCAATAGCATTCATAGGATTGCCATGTCCAATAAAAAGTACGGGGATTGGTTTTGTTTTTTGTAAATGCGAACTCCAATTAGAAAGTTGTTTCATAGATGTCATGGCAAAGCCTAAAGTGCTTAATGTCAGTAAGGAAGTAAAGTCTCTTCGCTTCATTTATCAAAGTTAAGCTTCTTTTTTGTCCGGGCAATTGATGTAGGTTAAGCTTTCGTATGCAACTTTTTTTCAAAGTCGTCCGTCAATCTACTGATGCCCTTTTGGGCAAGCCTTATTACTTTAGCCACATGAAACAGATCTACTTGTATTAACCTAAACCGGGCCTTGGCCCATTAAAAATGCAAGTTGTATGAGTAATTATTTGGGTGCCCGCATTCGCGTGGCTTTTGTAGAATCTGATGTCATTTTTAGAACAGGCTTGCGCGCCTTGTTAGAACCGCGCAGCGATTTTGAATGGGTAGGCGAAGCCCAAAGTCTGAGTGACTTTCGAGCGCGTTTCACGGGCATCGGTATTCAAGTGATCATGATCGACGCCGATCTTTTACAAGATTTAGATCAAGTTTACATCAATTTCTGGATGTCTGCTTGGCCCAATGCCAAGTTCTTGTTGTTGGTTCCTAATTTCAAATCGGCAATGGTGCCGCTCTATTTAAAGTGGGGCTTTCATGGGGTGGTCAATAAATGGAACATGCACGAAGAAGCCGTGGCAGCATTTCGTCAGGTTTTTTTCCAGAATTCCTATTTGCATCCCAATACCAAGCGCATGCTAGATGCTGAGCGCCGCACCATTCGCACCTTAGAGCGCATCACTGCGCGTGAAATCGATGTCATTAGAGGTATTTGTCAAGAAAAAACCTGTAGAGAAATTGCCCTAGACCTCCAAATTTCTCCGCGTACGGTTGAAACCCACAAAATGCGCATAATTGAAAAACTCGACGTGCGCAACACTGCCGGCATCATTGTACACGCCGTGCGCTTGGGGATTATTCCTTAGCGCACTTCAATTTCATCGATAAACAACCAAGGAACATTTCCTGCGCCTGGGTTGCCTGATGGAATGTGTCCTACGCCGTATAAAACGACATGAATGGTTTGGGTTTTGTCCTTGATATTGTCAATTAATATGGTTTCTTCAGTCGAATAACCATCTGCTATCCCATTTCCACAACCAAACCTATTCAAAGTAATCTTGTAGGTCTGCGCTGCCCAAATCCAGCTGTTGGGGTCGTGAAGGGTATGGATGCGCAATTCTTTTACTTTGATGGGTTTATCGAGGATAATATCAAAAGAGACACTATCGCTTTCAAAGCCCAACCATTCATTTCCTTTCCAAGGTCGGGCACCGAGTTGGCCATCTACTAATGTGAGGCTACCATTATCGTATTTCGGACTGGGTTGCGTTTGAAAAACAATTTGAGCGCCTAACGCTTTGTGTGCAATGATATTCATTTCTTTAGAAGGCAAGTTCGGACCTTGGTCTACTTTTATTTGAACGGTTTTGGTTTTTCGCTTGGAAGCTTTGATATCGGCTAGCACTAAAGGGTAAGCAATGATGCCTTTTGCAGGTAGCTTTTCTATTAAAATCCCCCTACCTTGTGCTCTAGTTGTTTTGATTTCGGGTTTGAGACAACTTTTGGAGAAATTCACATTTTTAGCGCTTAAAAACGGAAAATGATAGTTCGTTAGTTTGGCAAAAAAATCTTCGTAAGTGGGTTTTGTCTCGGACCAAAGTGCGGTGCTCAAGGCAATGGCTCTGGGGTAGGCCATGTATTCCAATTGCGCCATGTTGGGGATGTATTCGGTCCAGAGGTTGCCTTGAGCGCCTAAAACGTAGGCGACCTCAGCGGTAGTCATGTCTGGCGGAATCGGGTCAAAAGACAATACTTTCTCAAGAGACGTAAAGCCGCCGATGGCAAGGGGTTCTTCTGCGCCACGACCTTGGTAGTGGTCAAAATAACAATGAGAGCCTGGGCACATGACCACATAATGACCCTGCGCGGCAGCGGCTTTTCCGCCTTCGTAACCGCGCCACGACATCACCGTAGCGTTGGGCGAGAGGCCGCCCTCGAGAATTTCGTCCCAACCAATGAGTTTTTTTCCATTTTGTGTCAGAAAGTCGTCCATGCGCCCTATAAAATAACTTTGTAGTTCGTGTTCGTCGTGCAAGCCATTTGCCTTAATGACGGCTTGGCAATTCGAACATTCTTTCCATCTTGTTTTTGGTGCTTCATCTCCTCCCACATGTATGAATTCTCCTGGAAAAAGTGGCAAAACTTCTTTTAAAACATCTTGCAAGAATAAAATGCTTTCTTCCTTAGCGCAGAAAATGTCGTCGAAGATGCCCCAAAGGCCTTCTACACCTTGTTTTTCTCCTGTACACGAGTATTGTGGATACGCCGCAAGCGCTGCACGCGCATGCCCAGGCATTTCAATTTCAGGAACAATGGTGATGTAACGATCAGCGGCGTAAGTAACCACCTCTTTGATTTGATCTTGTGTATAAAAACCTCCGTAACGTACTTTTTCATAGGTGCGCGGCTGGGTGGAATAATGGTTTTCTACTGTAGAATCGCGCCAAGCGCCCACCTCGGTCAGAAGTGGATACTTTTTAATTTCGATACGCCAGCCTTGGTCATCGGTGAGGTGCCAGTGTAGGGTGTTGAATTTGTAATACGCCATGAGGTCAATAAAACGCTCGACTTCTTCAACTGTAAAAAAGTGTCTAGATACGTCTAGGTGCAGTCCTCTCCACTGAAATTTAGGGTAGTCCTTGACAAAGCACTTCGGAAAAATCAGCTGACTTTCTTGCTGGGTACAAAGTTGCAATAAAGATACCCAAGCATAAAAACAAGAGGCCTCGCTCGAATAGGAAATGGTAATGCGCTCAGCAATATTGATACTGTAGGAATCTTGCTTTACATTGGTTAGTTTTTTAAATTGTACCATCGGATTTTGCACAAACGGCCCCACCTCTATATTTTTTGCCCAGAGTGAATAGCTTTTGATGGACTGAACCAAATTAGGAGTCAGGTTCGAAGGATCAATGAGTAATTGACCGCTGCTTACAAATTGGCCGTTTGTAGTTTGGTAAACGGCTGGCGTTGGCAAAATTGGACAATCTTGAGCGGTTGCAAACCACGAAAAAAGTCCGAAAACAAGTAGGAATCTAAATTTATACATGCCCTAAAATTAATGAATTCAATCAGATGACTAACTTTGTACAAAGTTCATTCATGAAAGTATACAACAATATCCTCGAAACCATCGGCAATACCCCATTGGTGCGCATCAACAAACTCACCAAAGAGCTCCCAGCTCAAGTGTTGGCAAAAGTAGAAACCACCAATCCGGGCAACTCCGTCAAAGACCGGATGGCTGTAAAAATGATCGAAGACGCTGAAAAAGCGGGTATTTTAAAGCCCGGCGGCACCGTTATTGAAGGCACCTCAGGCAATACTGGTATGGGTTTGGCGTTGGCTTGCATCATCAAAGGATACAAACTTATTTGTGTACTCAACGACAAGCAATCCAAAGAAAAAATGGACATTTTGCGTGCTGTTGGCGCTGAAGTTGTTGTTTGCCCAACGGCTGTTGAACCCACAGATCCGCGCTCTTACTACTCGGTTTCACGCCGTTTAGCGACTGAAATACCTAATTCTTGGTATGTCAATCAGTACGACAACCTCTCGAACAGAACAGCTCACTACGAGCAAACAGGTCCTGAGATTTGGGAACAAACCGAAGGCAAAATCACGCATTTTGTAGTGGGTGTTGGCACTGGTGGTACCATTTCAGGTGTAGGGCAGTACCTCAAAGAAAAAAATCCAGATATCCAAATTTGGGGTATCGATACTTATGGTTCTGTTTTTAAGAAATACAAAGAAACAGGCATCTTCGATGAAAACGAGATCTACCCTTACATCACAGAAGGTATTGGCGAAGACATCTTGCCAGCCAACGTAGATTTCGATGTTATTGACCACTTTGAAAAAGTAACCGACAAAGATGCTGCCGTTTACACCCGCAAACTCGCACGCGAAGAAGGTATATTTGTAGGTAACTCAGCAGGAGCAGCTATCAAAGGGCTCTTACAAATGGGTGCCAAACTCACCAAAGACGATGTAGTAGTTGTTTTGTTCCACGACCACGGTAGTCGTTATGTTGGAAAAATTTTCAATGACGATTGGATGCGCGAACGCGGTTTCCTCGAAGAAAACCTCCTGACCGCTGGCGATTTAGTTGCCAAACACGGCAATAAACCACTCGTTTCACTTTACGCCGAAGAACTCGTCTCTCATGCTATTGCCAAAATGCGCAATTTCGATATTTCTCAAATCCCTGTCATGAAAGACGGTCAATACGTGGGTTCTATCGACGACAGCCATTTATATCAGGTGCTCATTGACAACCCATCTTTGCGCGACGCCCCAATTTCTTCTTTGATGTCGGCTGCTTTTCCAGTGGTGCATGCGAACACGCCTGTTGAAGAGCTCTGCAAATTGATTTCCAAGCAAGTTCCTGCGGTCTTGGTGGCCTTAGATAACGGTAAGCACCACATTGTGTCGCGTTACGACGTCATTGCTGCTATGGCCTAAGCACATGCGCATTGTCTCGTTGGTTCCGTCTTTAACTGAATACCTCTGGGCCTTGGGTCTAGAAGAAGAGGTGGTCGGAATCACAAAGTTTTGTATTCATCCGAAAGCATGGTGGCAGCAAAAAAAACGTGTAGGCGGTACCAAAAAGGTTAATTTTGAAACCATCGACATCCTCCAGCCAACCCTCATTATTGCAAATAAGGAAGAGAACACAAGAGAAGATGTAGAGTTGCTTCAGTCAAAATATGAAGTATTACTCACCGATATCACTACCCTACACGACGCTTTTTTTTACTTAGAAGAGATAGGTAATAGGGTCAATCGGGAGATGGAAGCACGTGTTTTAGTGGGTCAAATCAAAAAAGATTTTCAAGCGGTTGGTCCGATAGGTAAAGGGGCCTCATTTCTATATTTCATCTGGAAAGACCCTTATTTTGTTGTGGGACCGAAAACGTACATTCATGCCTTGTTGACCCATTTTGGTTTGGTCAATTGTTGTGAACTTGAGCGTTATCCTGATCTAGACCAAGTCCGCGCAAATAACCCTAAGCTTTTTAACACATCAGATAACTACCCAGATTACATTTTCCTGAGCTCGGAGCCTTTTCCTTTTGAAGCCAAACATATTGAAGAAGTTCAAGCACTTTTCCCGAAGTCTAATATAGTGCTTGTCGATGGGGAGATGTGTTCGTGGTATGGAGCAAGGATGCGCAAAGCACCCGCATATCTAGAAAAAGTTCTAGCTTCGTAAACCCTTCATTTCATTTGATGTGGCTTGTTTTTTTGGTATGAAAATTGCTAAATAGCGCCCGATGTTACAAAAGATACTTTTTATTTTTCTTTTTTTTAGCCTGAATTCTTGGGGGCAACGTTTTCAGGTTCTCGATAGCAATTTGCGTGAAGGTATCGCTTTTGCAAAGGTTTATCCAGAACTTTCGGCTCCTTTTTTAACGGATATCAATGGTTATTTTGAGCTCTCAAATAATAGCCAAATCATCCGAATTCGAGCACTCGGCTATCAAGATTCTACAATTGTACTTTCTGCCCTTGTTTCTTCGCAGATTTACTTGCGCTCTAAAACCCAAGAGACGCAAGAAATTGTCATTGTTCCTGGCAGCAATCCTGCGCTGCGCATTATAGAACTGGCCATCCTAAACCGAAAAGCCAACCACCCACAAGCTCATGGCGGTTTTATCGCCGAACAATACAGTAAATTTGTTTTTGATTTAGATGACACCACTAGGCGCAAAATGGCCGAGTCAGTCATTTCACCTTCAGACACCAATAATTTTGAATTCAAGCAATTCACAGAACGGCAAGCTTTTTTTATCTCTGAAACCAAATCGAGTCATTATTTTGAGCCGCCTTACCGGGAGAAAGAAATTATAGAGGCCTTTCGTGTATCTGGTTTTACAGATCCAGCTTTGTCAAGTATAGCACAGGGCTTGCAGTCTTTTCATTTTTATGAAATTCAGCTTGAAATACTTGGCTTAAAATACTTAAGCCCGCTAGCTCCGGGGTCGCTCAATCGGTACTTTTTCTCTTTAAAGGACACTACAATTACAGGTGTAGACACCACTTTTACCATTTTTTTCAAGCCTAAAAAAGGCGCTGATTTCAACGGTTTAACTGGGTATTTATACATCAATACCAATGGTTTTGCAATTGAAAAAGTTCAGGCCGAGCCATTTAACCCGCCGCCTAATTCAAATAAAGTCGTTATTGTACAGGAATACCAACTGATCGATTCCAAAATATGGTTTCCTAAGCAGTTGAGCACAGATATATACTTGCCCTTTATTTCATTGAGTTTTGATTCCTTGCCAGCAGTAATTGTTGGTAAAGGCATCAATGTGGTAAAGGTGGTGCGTTTTGATCCTCCCGAACTAGATAAAGTAAGATTTCAGCAAATTGCAGTAGAAACGCTGCCGAATGCAGCCAATAAGCTCTCAGCTTCAGCTTGGGACAGCGTGCGCATAGAACCTCTTAGCGAGCGAGAAAAGATGACCTACATACAAATTGATTCACTGTCAAAGGAATATCGTTTAGATCAAAAGCTGAAATTAGCTAAAGTACTTGCCACAGGAAAAATTCAATTGGGTTATGTGCAATTAGATGCCACTAAATTCCTTAAATACAATGCATTTGAACGTGTTCGCTATGGCTTGGGAATTGAGAGCTCTCAAAAGTTGTCTAAGATTTTTAATTTCGGTGCAAGTGGAGGCTATGGCCTAAACGACCAGCGCTTCAAATACGACACTTATCTAAATTTGTTCATCCCTTCTGTGCATCAGTTCAAGCTGAGGGCATCTAGAAGTTTGGATATTACTGAAGTAGGAGCGCCGGTGCTCTATCAAACCAATTTACTCTTCAAGCAAGATGCCACACGTTATTTGTATGCTTCAAATATGGCTTATCAAGAAAAGTTAGGGCTGCAATTTTCAGGACATTTCAAGGCAAATCAACATTTTGAACTAGAGACAAGCTTGCAGCGCAATCAATATACCGATGGTTATTTGTATGAAGGTCAATCTGCTTCACAAGTTCTAATGAGTCGCTTGACTTTCAGTTGGGCTTTTAGAGAAAAATCAGCCTATTTTGGCAATGTATTATTACCAAAGCCAAGTGCTTATCCTAAAATACAAGTTCAATTTGAACACGCCTGGCCGCTATTAGGTTGGTCAAGTAATCCTACAGCTTTCAATCGATTTCAATTCAATGCTTTTCAAATACTTACGGTTCCAGGACGAGGGGTTTTGAACTGGAATGCCCGTTTTTCGCACACCGATCGCTCGACACCACTTTTGTTTCAACATGTTGTATCGGCGAGTCGATCGATAGACAATAATGGCCTAAATGTGAGTGTTGCCAATACTTTTGAAACACTAATCAGTACTGCGTTTTACCACCAGACTCAAGTGCAATTGTTTATGCGCTACACGCAAAATGCTTGGCGAACAAAAGCTACTTGGAATGAGCCACAATTAGGTTTTCATTATGCTTTTGGGTGGGGTACGATGTCACAAAAGAACCTGCACAATACGAGTTTTATGACGATGGACAAAGGCTATCATGAAACGGGCATTTTGCTCAATGGTCTTTGGGTAAGTGGTGCGAGTAGCTTTGGAATAGGTGTCTTCGGTACATTTGGTTATTACGCTCCAAAAAATTGGCGCCAAAATGTGGTTCCTAAGTTGTCAATAGGCTATGTTTTTTGACTTAAAAATCAAAAAGTGTTGGCATGTCTGAAGCAGGTTTTGACTTCTCGACACTGCGTTTTTTGGGTGGTGTAATTGTTGTTGGTGTTGGCTCCTTTTCAAGTGTAGGTAATTGTTCCTTTTCAAGGGAAGCTGTTGCAACTTCTTGGAGGACAGGAGCAGTTTCTTGAATGGGTTCAATTGCCATTTTTTGAGTTGTCTCGCTGTGAAGCGACAAGTGCAATAATTTGGTTTTGATACCTTCCAATTTGCCAATGATTTCAGCGAAGTTTTGGTTTGCTGGGGCAGCTTCTTTTTGAACGATTTGAACAGGCTCAGATAAAGGGCTGCTCGACTTTTGTTTGAGGGCTTTTTTTGCGCCATCTAGCGTGTAGCCTTCTACCTTGACAAACTGGTAAATGCGTTGGATTTGTTCGATTTCTTTGACAGAAAATAGGCGATTGCCCTTTTTGTTCTTTTTTGAAACTGTTAGGTTAAATTCTTTCTCCCAAAATCTTAAGAGTGAGGCGTTTACCTGAAGCATACTTGCTACTTCGCCAATGCTGTAATAAAGTTTGCTAAGTGTTTGATTTTCAATTGAGGGCATCTGTCTACTTGAATGAAGTTTCGAAAATAATTATTATTTTTGCAATGGCTTTCAGAAAATGAAAATAAAAGATATATTTTTCTTCCTTCTCTTTTTAGTCTTCGCCCAAGGGTTGTTGGCTCAGCCCTCCAATACCCAGGTGCAAACCCAAGCGCCCTTGCCCAATGACCCGCAAGTAGACGCCATTATCAATTACGCCAAACGGTTTTTAGGTGTTCCTTATCGGTACGGAGGGACAACTCCATCAGGGTTTGATTGCTCAGGTTTTATCAACTATATATTTGGTAGTTTCGGTTTCGATTTAGTGCGCACAAGTTATGGTTTGGCGGAGCTTGGCACCACAGTAATGTTGTCGGAAATCCGCCCCGGAGACCTCATGTTTTTCAAGGGCAGCAATGTCAATTCGACAAGTGTTGGGCATGTAGCTTTGGTGGTAGAGGTCACGCCAGAGGCCATTAAATTCATCCATTCTGCCAATACAGGTGTGCGCATCGACAACTTCAAAACCTCACAATACTACATTCAGCGCTACATTAAAACCAAGCGCCTAGATTACGGCACGCCCTAATTGCTTATTTTAGCACCATGGAGCAGCAAAAACTCAATGAGCGCAGGCAATGGCTTTTTATAGCCCTGGCTGGCTTGTTTGTCACTAATGCCGTTACTGCTGAGCTCATCAGTAACAAACTCATCCAAATTCCTTTAGAAGGATTTTTCTTTGGCAAGAAGGTGGGGCCATTTGTCACGATTATCGGTATTTTACCATGGCCTGTCGTTTTTTTAATTACCGACCTCCTCAATGAGTTTTACGGGCAAAAAGCAGTGCGGAGGCTCTCCTGGATTACCGCAGGTTTAATAGCTTATTGTTTTTTGATTGTCGGCTTATCGATGTCCATTCCCGCTTATGAAATCAAAGGTTCTAAGTTGGCAACCAATGCAGCATATAATTTAGTCTTTGGACAAGCACAAGCAGTAATTGTTGGAAGCATAACAGCCTTCATGGTTTCTCAGCTCCTAGATGCCTATCTCTTTGATCGTATCAAACAAAAAACGGGAAATAAATTCATTTGGTTGCGCAGTACCGGAAGCACCCTACTTTCTCAATTGATCGATTCTTACATCGTTTTGTATATCGGCTTTGTTTTACCCGGCGCAATGAGTATGTCGACTTATCTCGAAGTAGCGCCCACCAACTATTTGTTGAAAATTTTGATAGCTATTTCACTCACACCATTGGTGTATGTCGGCCATTATTTGGTCAGGCGTTATTTGGGGCAGTCAAGCTCCGTTTAGCCTTGCGCAATTGTAGCAACAAAAGCAGTAGCGCAATTGCGCCAAAACCAGCTGCAATTAACATGCATGTTCGCGCGCTTTCAATGGTGTTGTGGTAAAATAAAAAAGTAAGTCCTGAGCCTATTAAAATGCCAATTTCAAGTGCTATAAACATCGTTCCAGAGCCCGTGCCTCTTCTGTGTGCCAAGCTCAAATCTGCCGTCCAAGCAAATAGGGTGGGGCTCGAAACCCCTGTAGCTAAGCCAAAGACACCTGCGGCAATTGTGTAGCTCCAAATGTCGTTTGCTAGGCCTAATAACACCATACTAATGACAAGTAAAGAGCAGCCAAACATCATGGTTTCTCTTCTTCCGATGCGGTCTGAAAGCGATGAAAACACCAAACGCACAGCAATTGTGGTGAGTACATAAATTCCAAAGAAGTAACCTTTGTTGGCAATGCCTAAATAGAAAGAATAGTCTGGGCTCAGAACAAAGATAACGCCTGAACTGATAGCAGTGAGGAGCATGATGATGGCCGCTGGCCTTACTGTTGGTTCCACGACATCTTCCCATTTGATCAATAACTGACGCCTTTCAAACTTGAGCTGCCTTGGTAAGGTTTCTTGGATAGGCAACATCAGTAGGAGTGCAAGAATGCCAAAACCAGCTGCGCTCATAAAAAGTGTGTCGTAGTTGCTTAGTGAGAAAATATAAGAACCAAGTGCTTGCCCGACACCGATGCCCAAAGAAATGAAGGTGCCCCATAGACCCATTGCCGCTCCTTTGCGGTCAGGTGGTAAAATATCAGTAAGTAGGGCAGTGGCGCCAGTGGGTGCAAAACCAGCACTGAGGCCATGTAAGAAACGCAAAACGAAGAAGAAACCCAGCCAACTGGCAAATGGATAACTCAGGCTTACCGTAATGGCAATTCCTAATCCTATGTAAATACTGCGCTTTCGACCAATTAAGTCGGCTAATTTGCCTGCAAAAGGCCTGGAAACTCCTGCTGCGATGGAAAACAAAAAGATGATGCTGCCTTTAAGTGCACTGCCACCCAATTGACTAATGAAACCGTTCATTTCTGGTAAAATCAGGTTGAAACTCAGCATGAAAAAAAACATGCTGGCACTGAGTAACCAGAAATCTCGTGAATATCTTTTGAGCATGGGCGCAAAAGTAGTTAAACCAAACCAACTCTTGTTTGTTATTATGGTATGAAACGTATATTTGTGTTACTTATGTTAGGAAGCCTTAATGCCTGTGGTCAGCAAGATTCAGATGCTGCAAAAAATCAAAACACTTTCAATGGCCGCGCGCTGCCTGAAAACGTATGTTATGTCGTGAACGGTGGTACTGAGCGTCCGTTCACAGGGAAGTATTGGGATCACCACGAAGAAGGCACCTATATTTGTGTGGCTTGTGATGCACCTCTTTTTGAAAGCAAGACCAAATACGATTCAGGGTCCGGATGGCCAAGTTTTTACGAGGTACTAACGCAAGGAAATGTCAAGAAAATTACCGACCGTTCTCATGGCATGATCCGAACAGAAGTGCGCTGCAACAACTGCGACGCTCATCTTGGGCACGTTTTTGAAGACGGCCCTAAGCCAACTGGTTTGCGCTACTGTATCAATTCTGCCTCCCTAGATTTTATAGGAGCAAAAGAGATGCAAAGCAAACCCTCTGATCAAAATTCAGCTCAAGGCACACAACTTGCTACTTTTGGTGCCGGTTGCTTTTGGTGCATAGAAGCTTGTTTTCAAGACCTCAAAGGTGTCATTTCTGTGGTGCCAGGTTACGCAGGCGGCCACAAAGATCAACCTACTTATAAAGAAGTCTGCACCGGGCAAACCGGTCATGCTGAAGTTGCTCAGGTTGTTTTTGACCCAAGCGTAGTCTCTTATGAAGAACTACTCGAAGTGTTTTGGTTTGTCCACGACCCAACTCAACTCAATCGTCAAGGCAACGATGTAGGCACGCAGTATCGCTCGGTTGTTTTCTATCACAACGAAGCGCAAAAAGCTGCGGCACTAAAGTATTTACAAAAACTAGATGCTGAAAAAGTGTGGGATGCGCCAATTGTGACACAAATTGTAGCCATCAATAACTATTTTGAAGCCGAAGATTACCACCACAACTACTTTGAGAACAATCCGGGCAACCCCTATTGTCAGAGTGTGGTGCGCCCGAAAGTAGAAAAGTTTAGAAAGGTTTTTGCAGATCGAATCAATTGATCAGAAAGCAACTATTAATCTTGTTCTGGCGCTAGGCGCAACACAATACCGTCGATATCGTCATTGAGGTGAATCTGACACCCCAAGCGGCTGTTGGCCTTTACATAAAATGCTTGGTCGAGCATATCGAGCTCAGCATCGCTTTGTTCAGGTAACTCGGTGTCAGATTCTAAATAACACTGACACGTTGCACACATAGCCATGCCGCCGCATTCGCCTTTTACAGGTAAGTCATACGCTTTACAGAGCTCCATTACATTCATGTTCATGTCTGTCGGGCCTTCTAGTTCGTGGGCCTGTCCTTCTCTATCGATAATGGTTACTTTGATATCTGCCATAATAATTAATTGTAAACGCGCAATAAATTGTTGCCGTTAAATTGAGTTGCGTATTGTCTTAAGCCGTAAATACTGTTGCTCACGGGTGAGCCGTCGTACAGTGAAAAGACAGCATTGTTGCAGGAGTCTTTGAGTTGCAAGAAATTTTGACTGTCTGGATAAAGTGGGAGTGGGCAAGCGCCACTGATGTCGGCAGGTGAATGTCTGTCAAAAGCAACAAATTCGTCTATGCCTTTGCGGTAAACAATAATACCACGAGACCCCCCATTGAGGTAGGTCCAGCCGCCAACACCTTGCAAGGTGCTGTAGCTTGGCAATTGTATGTCAATCGTGACATCGACTGGCACAAAAGGAACCGGGTTTTGATTTTGATTATTGCACTTTGATGACAATAACAAGATTCCAAAACAGCAGATCAGTAAATTTCTCACAGTTCAAATTTAAGTATTTTAACGTATTTAAAGCGCCTCAGATTTTTCTTCCCACTTTTTATAAAGGGCCTCTAATTGTGCTTTTTCCTGTTCATAGCGATTGAGCACTGTATTATAATTGTTTTTGTCTTCGTAGTCAATTGTTCCCAACTCGTTTTCAATTTCGGTAAGCAATTGTTCTTGCTTTTCAATTTGCTGCTCAATCTGCTGGATTTCTCTTTGCGCTTTTTGTTGTGCTTTGTCAATTTTTGGCTTGCTCACTTCTTCGCTTGGCTTTTCTTTTTTGACTTCTTTTACCGGTGCCGCATCAGTAGAATTTGGATTCTTTTGGGTTTTGTAGCTCAAATATTCTTTCAATTCAAAGTGGTGAATTTTTACACCTTGGTTTTCGATGTCCCAAATGCGGTTACTCAGGCCATCAACAAATTCTCTATCGTGAGACACAATAATAAAGGTGCCTTCGTAGTGCATGAGTGCTTCTTTGAGTACCTCTTTACTTTGAAGATCGAGGTGGTTGGTGGGCTCATCTAGAATCAAGAAGTTAGACGGGCTCAAAAGCAAACAACAAAGTGCCAAGCGCGTGCGCTCCCCACCTGAAAGAACACCTACCTTTTTATCGATATCTTCGCCTGAAAACAAAAAAGCACCAAGAATACTGCGGAGGTCGCGGCGGAGATCGCCTTTTGCAATGAGATCTACAGTATCGTAAATACTCAGTTGCGGATCGAGTTTTTCGGCTTGGTCTTGTGCAAAGTAGGATATTTGAACGTTGTGTCCTAGTTGAACCTCACCTTCATGAGTGATACTGCCCATGATAGCCTTCAATAAGGTAGATTTACCCACGCCATTTGGTCCGAGCAGTGCAATTTTCTCACCGCGCCCAACTGTAATTGACACCTCTTTGAATAAACAGCGATCTTCATAGCTTTTGCCAATCTGATTGATTTCTAAAACCCACTTTCCAGGCTGTACCGCTAGAGGAAAGCGCAATTTGAGTTTGGCTACTTGGTCCTTTTCAACGGAAATGCGTTCTGTTTTATCTAATTTTTTGATCAAAGACTGAGCAAAGGCAGCTTTGTTTTTCTTCGCCCTGAACTTTTCGATCAGTTCTTCTGCGTGTTTGATATCTTTATCTTGTTGTTTTTTGGCTTGTTCGAGTCTTTCCATTTCCTCGGCACGCAACTCTTTGTACTTAGAATAGGCGTAGGGGAAGTCGAAAATTTGTTGTCTAGAAATTTCTAAAGTGCGTGTACTCACATTATCTAGGAATAAGCGGTCGTGAGAGATCAGGATCACGGCGCCTTCAAATCGTTGCAAATACTGTTCTAACCAACTGATCGATAAGATGTCGAGGTGGTTGGTGGGTTCATCCAGAAGAAGGATGTCAGGCGTATTCACAAGAATGCGTGCTAATTCTGCCCGCATCTTCCATCCACCGGAGCATTGTGCAATCATTTTTTGCTGATCAATCAGGCTGAAACCAAGCCCTTCTAGTGTTGCTTTGATTTTTTCTTCCCACTGATACCCTTCTAAAACTTGGAAGCGGTGGTTGAGTTCGCTGAGTTCATCTAAAAGGCCTAAGTAACTTTCGGCTTCGTAATCTGTCCTTATAGTTAGTTCATTGTTGATTTCATCAAGTCGTTCTCTAATTTCATTTAAAGTTGCATTCGAATAAAAGAGGAAATCATAGACGCTTTTGTCTGAATCAATATGAATGTCTTGAGTTAGAAAGCCAAATTTGAGACTTTTTGGATGATGCACTTGCCCGTCGCTAGGTTTGGTGCTACCGGCTAAGATACGTAGTAGCGTAGATTTGCCCGCACCGTTTTTACCGACAAGACCAACTTTGTCGCCTTTATTGATTTGAAGATTTACGTTAGAGAATAGATATCCTTGTGGAAGAAAATAGCCGAGTCGATCAAATTGTATCATGCCGCAAAGTTAATTCTTTCGGCTCAACATTAATTAAGGCATGATTTTTGTTTCGAAAAACACAACAAAATTCATATATAATAGTTATATTGTCAACTCTTATCAAAAAATAACAACACATCATGGGCAGACCTCCAACCAAACCAGCCAGATTACGCAACGGTTTTTATATAGAAGTAAAAACACAAGGATCCTCAGCTATACTCATTCGCAGAGACACCCGCGAGCAAATGTTAGTAGCTGCCGAAGACTACGCACGCACCAAAAATGTAACCATTAAAGGAGAAATGCGCAATGACAAATGGATCGCTGAATAACTATCGCTTTTCTATTTGGCTACCGCTTTTTGCTGGCTTATTAATCCTGATTCCTATATGTATATGGTCAGGATTAATAGGTCTGGCTAAATTCCTTGGTGTTAGCGTTCTTTTACTCCTGATTTTCGCCATGCGCAAGTGGTTTCAGTTGGCCCGACTTCAAAACAATAGGGTTGCGCGCATTCAGCTCACCACCAACGACCTTTTCATCCTCAAACAAATCAATCCAGCCTATTTAAGCTGGTCCAGTTCTGATCAACGTGTTTTAATTGATCAAATCGGACTTTTCTTAGCAGAAGTTCGTTTCACAGGTCCTTGGACACCCAAAGCACAGCTGACTGTTGCTTTTATGTCAATTTGTGCTACTTGGAACTCGAGCTACACAAACAAACAGCATTGGACACTCTGTTATAAGGAGTCAGCTTCCTTTTATTTAGAGCAAGAACCAAATATTATTTATAGCATTCCAGTTAACCCTATGTCTGAACAAGACCTTCCAGGGCTACAAAACAATGACTTTATAGGTCCATTCAAAAAAGGTTTGGAAAGCCTGAAATAGATACCTCTATAAATCAATTAGTTAGATTTTTAATTGAAAAAAAAATTAAATTTCTTTCAAAAAAGCATTGCAGAACCAAAAAGAGTACATATCTTTGCACCCCGCAATTGAGACAACGGTCTAGCACAAACGGGAAGATTGAAAGAGTAAGATGAGTAGGAGCGGG
>JAIXXP010000079.1 GCA_027490665.1 Cryomorphaceae bacterium
AAAAACAAACAAATGAAAAAGTATTTAAGTTTTCTCTTTGTTCTTAGCTTCATGTACGCTTGTAGCGACATCGAAGGGAATTTAGTAGGTGTGAGTGGTAGAGACACCTGGTATCCAGATGTCCTCGGCCCTGGAAAAGTTCCACTTGGCATGGTTTACGTGCCATCAGGAGCCTATCAGGCCGGTGAAGACGATGAAGACATCATGGGCTGGCACACTGCGCGCAAGCGTACAGTGTCTGTCCCTGCATTCTACATGGACGCCACAGAAATTTCGAACAACGAATACCGCCAATTTGTGCATTGGGTTCGCGACTCCATTGCCCGTGAGAAACTCTATCGCCGTAGCTACGACGAAGAAGCGGAGCGTTGGGTGAACATCCCAGACAACTTCTTTAAAGAGCCATACCGCACTTTAATGGCTATGGGTTCAGATGTGCAAGGCGGGAACACTCCATTCCAATTGTTCATGGATTCTACCAACGGCACTGAGGTTGATAAAACCATCATGACCATGTTAGGCAACTACGACAAATCCAAAGGTAAAGGCAAGAAATTAGTAAATGGTTTCCAATACGACCAAAAGAAATACGGCATTACCGGCGGTCCGGATGAAAAATTCGATGTAGTTATGTCTGATGATGATCTACGCGGTATTTTCCAAATGTATAGTGGTTCTGGTAAGAAAAACTCCCCGGATAAAACTAGTGCTAAAGGCGCTTCTACCAAAACAAAATACAATCAAGGTGGTCGTCTTGAAAACCGCAAGTATTTTACACTTAACTGGATGGAGCCTATCGACTACGAAGATCCAGAAATTGCTTTTATGCTATCAGACATGTATTTAAGCGAAGCTGAGCGTTTTTACAATCGCCGAGAAATCGATACCCGTTTGCTCTACTTTGATTACTACTGGATTGACTACAAAGAAGCAGCTCGTAGAGGAAAAGTGATCACTAAATCTATTGATGCGCGTAAAACCTTTGCTTACGACAGCTTAGATGGTGAGGCTAGCAACACGCTGTATCAGCGTTCACGTCGCGAGCCACTTGGTAAAGATTACAAATCAAATGACCAGCACCGTTCCACCCTCATGACCATGGATCAAAATACCAATAAGGTTTGGGTAGATACTTCCGTATACACCGAGCAGTGGTCTGAGTTCAGTAAACTTAATGACACTAGCTCCTTACGTGGAACTATCCTTCAAAACCCTGGTCAGGACCTAGATCTTGGATTCACAAACAGCAAAGGTAGTCACAACGCCATTCGTGGCCATTCAGACCGCTCTCGCTTCATCATCAAAGAGCGTATCAACATCTATCCTGATACACTTTGCTGGGTACGTGATTTTACCTATGCCAATAAGTCGTCAATGACGCAAAATTATTTCTGGAACACAGCCTATGACAACTATCCGGTAGTTGGTGTAACTTGGTCTCAGGCAAAAGCCTTCTCTGTTTGGCGTACACAAATTTTCCATTCTTGGTTACAAGCCAATGGCGATCTATTTGTAAACGATTTCCGTTTGCCAACTGAATCAGAATGGGAACGCGGTGCAAGAGGAGACCTCGACAATATGCAATACCCGTGGGGTGGTCCATACATTAGAAATTCAAGTGGTTGTTTCCTTGCGAACTTTAAACCTATGCGTGGTCGCTACTTCGAAGATGGTGGTTTCTACACAGTAAAAGTTTATTCTTACAATCCAAATGGTTTTGGTTTGTATTGTATGGCCGGCAACGTTGCCGAATGGTGTTCAACCGCCTACGACGAGTCTACTTATGAGTTCGCTCACGACATGGCCCAAGACTTCGAGTACGATGCCAAAGATGGTGAAGCCCCAGTTAAGAAACGCAAAGTGCTTCGTGGCGGATCTTGGAAAGATATCGGCTACTATCTAATGAACGCTACAAGAACCTATGAATACCAAGATACCGCTAAAAGCTACATCGGTTTCCGAAACACCATGACACATCTTGGTCGTGGAGGTAAAGATATCGAGCAAGAAAACGGTGAAGAGATTCAAACAGATATTATCCTAAACTAAACTATAAACTATAATTCAATTAATTTCTAAATTCTAAAAACAAAAATTATGAGTGGTAATGGTGGATTTTTTGCATCGCGCAAGTACAAATTAATTACAAAGTATGTAACCGGATACGGAGCTTCTGTGGTAATCCTTGGAGCACTTTTTAAAATCATGCACTGGCCGTTTGCTGACCAAATGTTGATTGTAGGTTTGATCACAGAATCTTTAATCTTTGCATTTATTGCGATGGAGCCACTACATGAAGAAGTAGATTGGACACGCGTATTTCCTGAATTAGGCGTAGAAGAAAATAACGACGAAAACCGTTTGTTGCCACTCTTGAAAAAAGGTGGAATGGGCGGCGGTGGCGGTGCTGCTGATCAACTTGCAAAAGAACTCGACAAAGCAGGTATCGATCAAGCATTGTTGGCGAAGTTGAAAGACGGAATGTCAAATCTTGCAGATAACGCTAAATCTTTAGGTGCAATCTCTACTGCTGCAGGTGCAACGGACTCTTACGTGAAGAGCCTAGAAACGGCTTCTGAAGGTTTGAACAAATTGACTGAGCAGTATGCTTCTTCAGCTAACGCTATCGCTGGAATTGCTGGTGACGGTCAAGGTAACTTTGGTGCAGAAATGCAAAAATTGGGTCAAAACCTTGGTGCACTCAACAACGTTTATGAGCTTCAGTTGAAGTCTTCTCAAGATTATCTTGAAAGCATGCAACAAATGAGCAGCTTACAAGAAAATATCAAATCAATAATGGCAGATTTATCAGCCTCTGCAAAAGATACGGCTTCTTACCGTGAAAACATGGCCATGTTGTCTCAAAATCTAACAGATTTGAACAACGTTTATGGTAACATGTTGCGTGCGATGAGAGGTTAATTCCTTTCTTTAAATGTTTATTTAGTAGTAACAAATTAAAAATTAAAGAAAATGGCAGGTGGTAAGGAAACCCCAAGACAGAAGATGATCGGTCTCATGTACTTGGTATTGACTGCACTTCTTGCGTTGAACGTGTCTAAGCAAATTCTCGATGCTTTTGTAGCTATCGAAGACAACATTCAACGAGGAAGTATAACACAATATGATCGTGGGCA
>JAIXXP010000054.1 GCA_027490665.1 Cryomorphaceae bacterium
GACGCAAACGTGCTCTTTACAGAACAAACACTATTGCAACTTCAAGCGCCGTTCTCAGATGCCCAAATTGGCCTTGTAGATTCCACGATGAAACACTACGGCTTAAAGGACACCGGTATTTCTATGCCGGAGTCAACTTACATAGCTGGAGAGGTGCTAATCAAAGAAGCTGAAGGTAAACTTTGGGGCGCCATGATGGGGCCATTTGGAGGTTGTTTTGCTTTTCGTAAAAAATGCTTCGAAAAAATTCCTGAGCATTTCTTAGTAGATGATTTCTATATCAACATGACTTGCATTGAAAAGGGCTATCGTAGTGTTACCCAAACCGAAGCTATTGTACTCGAGGATGTCTCCAATGATCTGCTCATCGAATTTCGCCGCAAAATCCGTATTTCTTCGGGTAATTTTCAAAACCTCAAGCGTTTTTGGCGCTTGCTTCTAAAATTCAATTGGATTTCCTTCACATTCTTCTCGCACAAAGTATTGCGCTGGATTTTACCTGTGTTTTTAGTAGCCATAACTCTTCAAATTATCCAAAATCACGAAAATTCTTGGTTTTACGAATTGCTGTATTTTGGACTACTCCTCATCCCTATTGTGTTTATTGTTGACTACCTATCCCGACGCCAAGGCATACAATTGGTTTGGTTGCGTTACATCATACATTTTGTCAGCATGAATATTGCGCTTCTTGTAGGTATGTTTCGCTTTTTTGGAGGCATTCGTTCTTCAGTTTGGCAACCCACCAAGCGTCATCAGTAAGTTTTTTGTATCTTTGCAGTCAAATTCGCCTGCGTCTTGTAAGTTGCCTACCTTCCTACTTTGCTCACGGCACTTATTCTCTTAACGCAAATAAATGGCTAAATCCAAAGAAACCTTCTCCAAGAAGGAAAAAGAAAAACTCAAAGCAAAAAAGAAAAAAGAAAAATTAATCCGTTCAGAAGAGCGCAAAGCCAATGCAGGCGGAGGCGGCCTGGACAGCATGATGGCTTATGTCGATGAATTTGGTCGTATCGTAGATGCACCAATTGACCCAAGCACACGCATCGAAATCGATGCAGAAAGCATCGAAATTGGCATCCCACGCCGCGAAGAAAGCGATGAAGACGACGCTTCTGACTCAGGCACTGTTATCTTCTTTAACGACTCCAAAGGTTACGGATTCATCAAAGACAAAGCCAGCGGCGAGAACATCTTTGTACATGCAGCCAATCTTTCAGCTCCGATCGCAGAACGCGACGAAGTTACTTTCGACAAAAGCCGCGGTCAAAAAGGCTGGGTAGCACTAAATGTCAAAATTGTACCGAAGGTTGCACCTTCAATTTCCTAAGGTTTTTTCCTTAAATAAGCTTGTTGCATTCCGAAGCCAAATCTTGGTAAATTGGCTTCGGTAAGTAGCAATACCACCATATCAAACTGTCCAACTTCTTCGGAGTAGTTTTTTATATCCTTGATATAAGTCGTTTCTTTTCCAGGCACCAACCGCTCATGGTTGTAATACCAGAACTCACCGCCTTTAAAGACGTTGTTCATCATGCCCCAATTGTACATGCCATAATAAAAACTATCGCCAATGACCAATACACGTGGCGGTTTCTGACCTGCTTTCAGCGGTTGTACCTTAAACTTAGGATATGCCATCTTAAAATCGGGCAAATTGCGCAATAAATTCATGCCAAGCTCGATGTCGTCGTCGCGGTCACGAGGTGTGTGGTCTTGTTCTATGCGCGTAAGTTTCAAAGAAGGAAAGGGTTTTTGCGCAAGCGCACTGACTTTCTTGATGAGGGAATCGGTCACGAGATACTCTCCATAGCTACTCCAATGAATGCCTGTTCTGGGGTACAGCGGATACTTCGCGGTGGCTTTCATCTTTAAAAACCAATCCTGAACATCAAAAAGCGGAATCTTTTCTGCTCTAAGCATGCCGACGAAATCCGGGTAATTCCTAGCAGTGCTTCCATTGAAATGGTAAGCATCAGGCATTTTATCCGGAAAAAAGGAGCCTTTGCCAGGGGCCAAACAAACCAATAAGTGTTTGCCTTGCCTGACCAAGTCTTGCTCGATCAAGTGTAGGTCTAAAACCAATTTTGAAATCGAGTCCAAACCGATATAATCTTGCCCACTTGCGGCCAACAAATAACCCTCCTCAAACAGATAACCATCTTTGCCCATAATGACGCCATTGGCTTGGTATTCTCCAAATAAGCGGTCAAAAAGCTCATTGTAAAAGCGCACCATAAATGGGCGCAGTCCAAAATGATCTCGGATATACGCCTCTTGCCCCTCTTGGAACTTAGCAGAGCGCCATTGCGCAGCAGAGAATTTGACGTTTTGAGAGTTGGGTTGCACCCCACCCAAAGGTTTGGGTTCAAAAATGCGTTCGTTTTGCTCGAGCCAGGGCAACAAAAGCAGTGCGAGCACTAACCCAAATAGCGCGTTCTTCAAAATGGTATCCTTTGGAGCAACTTTCATCAGAAGCGGTAATAGATAAAAGGATTGAGATTGGAAGCAGATAGAAACACAACACTCAAAAACAAGAGCACTATCGAAATAACAGTAATTAAAGTGGCTTTAGAAACAGATAAAATTGGATTTTCGGAAGTAAAAAACAAGGTGCGCTTCTCCATGAATTGAAATCTTCCGATAAAGGAAAATAAGATGGCAAGTAGTAAAACAATATAAAAGCTATTATTTAATTCAATTGATTTAATATCATTAAAATCAAATAGTTGAGTGTAGAATATTTTGGCGCTATCCCAACTCTCTAAACGGAACAAAACCCAAGCCATAGCCACTACAAAAAACGTAAAAATTGCGGCAGGCACCTGCCCTATTTTTTCTAAAAATTTCAACAAGAAAAGGCGGTCGAGGATCAAGAATAAACCGTGAAAGGCACCCCACAACACAAAATTCCAAGAAGCACCGTGCCAAAGACCCGAAACCAAAAACACCAACCACAAATTGAAGTACAAGCGCCATTTGCTTTCTACCCTGTTCCCTCCAAGTGGAATATACAAGAAATCGCGCATGAAAGCTCCTAGCGTGATGTGCCAACGGCGCCAGAACTCGGTAATGCTTGCTGAGCTATAAGGAGAATCGAAATTTTCTGGAAAACGAAAGCCCATCATGCGCGCAAGGCCAATAGCCATATCGGAATAGCCCGAAAAATCAAAGTAGATCTGAAAAGTATACGCAAGAATACCCACCCAAGCTTCATCAAAACTCAATGCGTGTAGATCGCCGCCCATATAGAGGTCAGCCTGCTTAGCCAATACATTGGCAATCAGTACTTTTTTGGCAAGCCCAATGCTGAAGCGAAACAAACCAATGATACGGTCGTCTGGGGTTTCGGTTCGGTCTACCACCTGAGCCGCCACGCTTTTAAAGCGGATAATCGGGCCAGCAATAGCGTGCGGAAAAATCAGTTTGTAAAGCAAATATTGCGTGGGCTTCTCAAAGGGAGCGTGGTCTTTGCGATACACCTCTATGGCATACGTAAGGGTCTGAAACGTAAAGAAGGAAATGCCAATTGGCAAGGCGACGCTCGTCCATTGCAAAGTTGTGATTCCGAGTTCACCCAACGCCAAATTGACATTTTCTATAAAGAAATTGGCATATTTAAAGTAGGCCAAAAGCCCTAAGTTGAGCGTAAGCGAAACCGCAAGAAAAAGTTTCCTACGCTGCGGGCTGTCACTTTTAAACAAGGCTCGAACCAAATAGAAGTCAATTAGACTCGTACCCAGCACGACATACAAAAAGTTGGGCGCTCCCCAGGCATAAAACAAAATGCTCACCAAAAGCGCCCAATAGTTCTTGGCATTTTTGGGCAACAGCACGTACACCAGCATGAATACTGGTAAAAAGTACAATAAGAAGAGGATGCTGCTGAAAACCATCGTTTTTGTAAACCGCGTGCAATTTACAAAAACGAAGGCATTATTCAAGCATCAATGTCTGTAAGCTTAGTTGGCCGTCTTGTTCGCTTTCAAGAAAATAAATACCACCCGGATAAGCACTTAAGTCAATTGAAATTTCGCTTTGTTCAGATGCAACAAAGAGTAATTCGATACCAAGGTTGCTAAGTACACGAAGCTGAGTAGCCTTCTGCTCTGGATTAGCCACTATAAAAATCCCATTGGTTGGATTCGGAAAAATAGACAATGTACTGTACACAGTAGAGTCAACAGCTTGCGGCTGAGGAGGTGTTTGAGGTGACAAGCCACCACAACTCAACGGATGATACAAAACGGCAGTATCATTATATTGACTTAAATAAACAGCGTTGTCAATTGTAGTTGTACAAAAGCGATTGAAAACATCTGGCAGCACTAATGAGTCTTCGCAGATTAGATTGAAATCATAATCGTAATAATAAATGTGCTGGTTCTCAGTAAGATTCTCTTGTTGATTGCTTCTTGTAGCCAAAATAATGATTTGACGTCCAATTGTATCTAAAACAACATGTCTTGCACTGGTCGTATAGGTGTGGCCGTAATATTCGTTTAACTGATATTCAGGAGCTGTAAAAACGGTGTCTTGAATACCTTGAGTCGGAGATTTCCACCAACCTAATTCCCAAATAAATTTGAAGGCCGAATTGCGGTGTTGGTTAAATATCAAAACGCTGTCGGCATTCAGTTTTTGATAGAGGATAGGTTGTGATGTGCCATCGTTGGCATAGGTAAAGGTATTTTCTTCGAAAAGCTTGTTCAAATCCTGATCAAACACCTCAGTTTGATACGCGCCAGGGCCCGCAATCGTAAATGTAAGCGCTTGGTTGCCGTCGGAATACATTTGACATAAATCCATCATACCATACTTGGCAAAATCACTCTGCACATCGGCATTAATGAGCCTCAAATTCAAATTAGTATCGAGTATGTAGCCTTTGATTTGAAATGCTTCGGGCTGATTGTCGCGTTCGGCATGAAAAACATACATCTCATCACTTTTATGCGGGGTAAGTGCCGCTTCGACAATATGAAAGGTATCTACTTTAAAGTTTAGGACTTGATGTGCAGCATAATCATAGCGCAAAAAAGAATAAGCATAATATCCGTTGTTGCCAATGGGCGAAAGCGGATTGACTCTGTTTTTACTCACAATTAAGCAATGAGTTGTGTTCGGATAAAGGTAAACACCACAAAAAGAAGTATTCGCCACAGTAAGACCAGTCGAGTGCGCTTGTGTCGCTACTATTTGCTTTTGCCCATCGAAATGTTCAAACTCATAAGTTCCGTTTGAAGTTTTCATGGTAAAGAACCCAGGGCCCTCGGTGTCGATCACCATTGCAAAATTCTTTGAAAATGTAATAGAATCAAGTATGGACTGACCAAACAAGACCCCATTAATTAAAAGGGCGAATAAAAAGTAAAATGATTTCATAGTTCAAGGTTTCATAAACCTACTACGTGGTGAACTTTAAATCGGGGTGGATTTTATTTCAATCATCAATGATGAATCTATACGATTATCGTTATTTTTATTCCAACATTGATGAATCTCTTTACATGAAAACATTCCTTTTGACCATCTTGCTTACAACTCAATTACAAGTAGTTGCACAACAAACAAAATATTACAGCTACATCAATCAAGCTGAGGAATTATTTGTCACAAAGCACGACGCAAGCTGCTTTAAAAGCTATGACCGCGCATTTCAATCCAAAGCGCGCTACTTTGCAAAAGATGCTTACATCGCAGCACAAATTGCGTATTACCTCAAAGACGACCAGCACACTGTTGGCTATCTGAAACGCGCCTTTGAACTCGGATTGCCATTTTCGGCTTTAAAAGCCGCTCCCATCTTTTCAAATATTGAAAAATCAGCGGTTTACCCTCAAATTGTTGCTACTTATCAATCTTGTCAAAAGCCAAAATTCGATACGGCAACCAGAGATGAGATTTATCAGCGCTGTTTTGAAAGTGATAGCATTAAGTTTTACAAGGGCAGAGACCCTCAGAAAATCAAAGCTTTTCACGATTCAGAAAATGAGTTCAGGTCATATCTATTTGTGAACTTTCTTTTCAAAGGTAACTTTCCAAATGAAAACATGATTGGCATTGCTACGGACTCCATATACAATGATTTTCTCAAGCGATTTGGACACATTGACCCTTGGGCTGCTGCAGAAAAACAGATGTTTGGCGCCAATGAAAGTAACACGCCAATTGAGTTTGAATTACTCGCTAAATATTCCCTTTCGGTCTTGCTCCATTCGCATTGTTCCTTCCCCAATTATCAAAAGCAACTCTTAGAGGCAGTCATGAATGGCTATATGCAACCTATTGAATACGCAATTTTACATGAAACAAGTGTTGCTTGGATAAAGCAAGACAATCCGGCAAATACCTGCACACCAAGCCTCAGTAAAGCCTATTATAACATCTTACCTAATGACCCTATTACAAAAGTTCAGACGCGCATCGCTGATACAGATCTAGAAGGACTACAGCTCGTGGAGCAAAACAGAGCACTGATTTACATGCAAAAATACAGCATAGACCAACTGAAGTTCCGAGATCAAAAAGAACTTGGGATCGATTTTTTCTTTGATTTCATCAATCGATAGAATTCTCACCAATTAACCAACGGCAACTTCCGTTTTTCATTGACATTCCAGAGGCCAATTTGTAAACCGTTTAACTCCACACAACGATTGAATAAGCCAACTTGTAGGCCGTTTACCTTGTGCGCCTGATTTTGAATGCCGAGCTCTACCCCATTTGCTACATAATATTTGTTAGCAAAAAGGTTGACTGCTAAACCATTTACTTTTCGACCAAAACTACAGCCTACAGACAGCACAATGCCGTTTGAAAAGTCGGTGTAAGTTCCGAAGGTGGAAAGCAACAAGCCATTGTGTAATGATCTGGCGTTTTGAGTAGTAAAAAACAAAGAGTCGAGCGGAAGAAAAATTTGCTCAAAAGCGAATTCTTTCCGATTCATGGGTATAAAAAATCCTTGGCCAATGAGCTGTATATTGATTCCGTGAGTTCTTCTCAGTTTTATTGCATTGCAGATGGCCTCTGAACCAATTGGCCCGAGTGAAATTCCATAAATATTGTCTTTAACCGAAGGAATCAAGTGAAAAACATAGGCGTTATTTGGTTTCAACTTAAATGCCAAATTGGCTTTGTTTTGATGGTAAGCAACCAATAATACTTTTTGAAAAACTATATCTTGAGCCATGCGCGCATACAGGTCCTTGCGCAGCGCTTCTATATCCGTTTTGTTGATTTCTCCAGACTTCATTTTTTGCTCGAGCTCTTGCTTATGTTTTTCAAAAACTTGATCGATAAGAGAAGCTTCTCGATCAAAATCACTGAAAATAGCCTCGTAGCTAAACGCCGCCAACAGCGTCAAATCCTTTTGATCTTTGGTTTGATTGACACCATTTATACCTATGCAGATATGGGTTTGAAAGCTCGCATCAGAAAGAATTGAATCGATATAAAAAAAGCGAGAAGCAACTTGAAAGAATTCCTCTTCAGAAAATTGCGTTTTCTGCTGCCGATCCTCTTTTTGATCAATGGCATTCATCATGCTCAATAAATTGGTACTCAATGTTGAATCCATAAAAAGTAAACGCAGGTATTCGGCTTTCAATTCGAGGGTATCAGGATACAAAGCAAAGAGCTTTTTTCTAGCCTCTACCTGGTCTGCAGCATGAATTTTTGGCGTGTTCAATATGATGTAATCAAATCGCCTTTTGAAAGCGCTGTACTTACTTTTCGGCCCATGCGAAGCCATAGCAGCTGCTTTTTTTACTCCATTTTGCTCGAAAGTTTGAATGTCGATATGGAGTTGTGAAGCAATTTGGCAATTGTGTTGTATCCTAAGGATCTCTTCTTCTTTTGGCGTTTGTAACTCCACAGGAGTAGCCGCTCTGTATAAACGAAGGTAATAAGCACCTTTCTGACACTCACCAAGAATACAATGAATGTGCATCATGTTCCAATAATCCGCATCGGTAGGCACCTTGATTTTTAAATAGGCTTCAATTGAACTGCGCAGCAAGGCGGTGTCTTTTCGACTCAGATAAACTTGATAATAAGCCAAGCCTAAGTCTTTGTAATAAACGTCGAGATTGGATGTGAATGGAGTGGTGTCTAAGGTTAGTAATTCGCTAAGTACGTCATTGACAATGGTAGAATCTAGCACCGTGCAAGTGGGGTGCTGATTTTGTTTTCTGTATACTTTGTAATCGCTAGTTTGAGCGGTTGCAAAGCCCGACAGAAGTGTAAAAATAGTGATGAAGAGTGCTGTTCTCATGTTTAAATACAAGGCTTAATCTTAACTCAAAGTGGTCGAATTCGACCACTTTACTATTCCACCACTAATCTTATGGTCGTAAGCTGTTCGCCTGCTTGATTGATCAATTTGAGAAGATACATACCCGAAGTGAGATTGGTCTCTACAGCTAAATTAAAACCTGAATTCAAGATCTCTTGAGTGAAGACTTGCTGCCCATTCAAATTAAAAATCGCAAGCACTTGCCCTGCGTCAAGCGGTGCTTCTATGGTGAATTTACCTGCACTTGGGTTGGGATAAACGGCGAGTGCGATGCTAGGGTTTTCTTCGATGCCCACAAGACTCGCGACATCGCATTCGAGGTAATTTCTAGAGGACGTTGTGCCGATGCCTAGTTGGCCGGTATAGTTTGCGCCGACTGTACACAAACCCAAACTGTCACTTGAAATGGCAATGGCATGCATGCCATAAAGTTGATTGCCACTCGGTGCACCTTCAGCAAGGGCAATACTATTGATATTTGTAGAAGAAACCGTGAGTGGATATGGCATGTTTTGAGACTGGGTGGTGCCAATAGAAAGCGCTCCTAAGCCATTGAAACCCCATGAAAAAGAAGTTGCATCTGTTAAGGTGCCATAGGCAAAACTTGATCCAGCTGTAATTTGATTCCAATTTGTTAGGGTTCCGAGTTGTGTGGGTACGTTTCTGTCTTGGGTGTCTCCTTGCCCTAACTGGCCATTCCCATTGAAACCCCAAGTCCAAGCGGTACCGTTTTGTGTAATAGCAGTTGAAAACTGAAAACCAGCTGATATTGTTTTCCAATTGATAGATCCGGCTGCTGGAGGCACAACCAATGTTGGTTCCAAGGCATCAGTAGTATTCCCTATACCAAGCTGACCTTGAAGATTAAAGCCCCAACCGCAAAGTTCTGAGATACCACCATTACTGCGCAAACCCAATGAATGAATTCCACCAAGTGAAAGCTGCTGCCATGTTTGAAGTGTGCCAATTTGAATGGGTGCCGTTACATCAGTAGTAGAATTATTTCCTATTTGGCCATAATAGTTGTTACCCCACATCCATAAAGTTCCATCGCTTTTTATTGATCCACTGTGATAAGAACCACAGGCAATTTCTCCCCAGTCCAAATCAGTGCCAATTTGAGTTGGGACAGACGTTGTAGCTGTGTTTGCTAAGCCCAATTGACCTGAGAAATTATAACCCCAAGCCCAAAGTGATCCATTGGTTTTACGTGCGATGACATGAAAAGCGCCGCATCCTATATCTGCCCAATCTGTATCTGTCCCCACTTGAATAGGAACGTTGCTACTCGAGGGGGTGGCAGCACCGAACTGGCTGTAATTATTGGCTCCCCAAGCCCAAAGCGTTCCGTCTGACTTTAGCGCAATTGAAAATTCTGTTCCTGCACTCACTTTCACCCATGATTGAGAAAAAGCTGATATAATCAAAACAAAAGTGAAAGCAAAAGTAAAGGCGTACTTCATGAATTTTCTTCTAAAATTACTAAAACCTTTGGTTACAAGCTCGTGGAATTATAATTTAGAACTAAAAGTTACTATTTGATTTTCTTTGCGTCTCAAACCACATGAAACAACTCTTTTTCTTTGCATTGATCAGTTTGAGTTTGGGCTTGTGCGCGCAAGTAAAAATCAATCCAAACGACTCCCTACCCGACAAGCAAAAAGCTTACGGTATTCGCTTGCTACCGAGTGTGGTGCCTCAATTTTATGGGCTTGCGCTGGGCTTGGTGGGTTCTGATGCGATATGCAATTTACCTTACACTAAAACCACCAACGGCATCAATATCCAACTTTTTGGGATGGGCTTTATGGCTTTATTGAATCCGAAAGAATTTTCCTACGAGGTCATGTTCAACGAAGAAAGTGGCTGGATGCTCATTCCAAGCGCAACACCAAAAACAGTGCACAACGGACTGCTCATCTCGGGTATTGGTACCACCACAGCTATTTCAAACGGTGTTGTGATCAGCGGCTTGAGTAACATGAGTACAATAATGAATGGCCTAGCAATTACTGGGTTTCAGAATAAATACACCACAGCCAACGGCATCTGCATTGCGCTCGTCAATCAGTGCTACGAGCACAACGGTATTCAAATTGGCTTGATCAATAGAAGCACCAAACTCAAAGGCCTCCAAATTGGTCTTTGGAATATCAATGCGAAAAGGAAATTGCCGTTGCTTAATTTTTAGTTCACCACCAACCTTTTACTCGCGAGCTGTGTTTGGTACGGCAGTAATTATCTATATTTGAGTTGTATGAAAAAAATCATTTCTCAATTCATCAGAAGTTTAGGGCTCATTCAATTCGTAGACCGCTGTTACTACGGGTTCTTGAAAATAAAAACATCGGCTCAACGCAAGGCCTTTAAGGCAGCGCATCCGGAAATAGTTTTGCCACCAGACTACGCACTTTTTGAAACTTTTGACCTCGATTACAACGCTTATTATTTTGAGAGTATTGACGCGGCGCAAGATATCCTAACGGCAATTCAAAAGCATATTCAACTCAATAACGATTCTAAAATCTTAGATTGGGGCTGCGGATCTGGAAGGCTCATTCGTCATATGCCAAAACATTGCAGTCCTATTCAGCCCGCATTTTACGGCACTGACTACAATGAACAATATATCAATTGGAATCAAAATCATTTGCCCGGCATCTCCTTTCATTTAAATGGCGATTTTCCACCATTGCCCTACCCTGCTGATTTCTTTGATGCCATATATGGAATTTCAATTTTTACGCATTTTTCTGAAGCACAACATGTCGCTTGGTTTGATGAATTGAAACGCATTCTCAAACCTGGAGGCGTACTTTACCTCACCTTTCAAGTAGATGCGTTTAAGATCAAGTTAAATACCGCTGAACTCAAACGCTTCAACGAAGGCCAGTTGGTCATCAAGTCAAAAACAAGTCTTGGCCACCGAACCTACAGCGCGTATCAGCCTGCAAGTCTCATTGAAAAACTCAGCATAGGCCTTAAAGTTTTAGAAAAACAAGGCGGTGAAATCGCCAACGGCAAGGCGCAGCAACAAGTTTGGATGTTTACGAAGTGATGATTTTGAGTAAGCCATATTTTCATTTCTCTTTTCTCGGACTTTTTATAGCCCTATTCAATAGCTGTACGGTGGTCATTCATACCGGCAACGCTTTTGAACACCTACCTCCCAACCAAAAAGCCATTGTGAAGCCACTTGAAAATTTCACTGCCCTCGATACCACTAGTATCTATGAAATTACCGGCGTGCAGCTTTTGAAGGAACTCAACAAGCACGAACAATCCTTGGTTTATGTCTTTAAAAGTGGCTGCACCTCAGAAAACTGCGTACCACTTTCCATCGTTGAAGATTATGCAAAAGAGAAACAGTTGAATTTATTTCTCGTACTTTCGAGTTACAGTCATTTGGATTTAACCCTCGAGCAACATATAAGCTCACCCCTTTTTGCCATCAAGGCGACCCATTACGGAAACCCCAATAATTCTAAATACATCCAAGCCTTTTTAGATGAGCTCGGCTACCAAGAAGTGCTAGCTCAAAGTAAAATACAGGGGAATTATTTGTTCTTTAAAGGCTCTACATTGTTAGAGATTAAGCAGAATTTATGAGACTTTACAACATTGTTTTGTTATTTATGAAAGATTTTTTTTCTACAATGTTGTGCTTTTTATTTTCCTGCTTTCACCAATCGGCAGATTTGCCCCACAAAGCTTTGAGCGTTCACCAAGTCTTTTTCAGGAACTCACAAATAATTATGAACTCCCTGACATAATTCTTCAACTCATATCAGGACCTATCCTTATCGGCATGAGAATTATTCCAATTATTGCGTTCAATTTTTATTTCTGGCATTTCAATAAGTTCCGATATCAAAAGGAAGATTACAGGGCTATTAAAAATGTATTGATCATCGGAGGCAGCACCTTAATTAGCATTCCTTATCAGTTGAATCTTGGTTTTTGCAACTTCACTTTACCTGTTTTTCTAACGTCTCTTACCTATATCTTTTGGGGTAATTACAGATTGAAAAATAAAGCTCAAAAAAATGATAGAAGTAATTGAACCTACTCCACCACCAATCTTCTACTCGCGAGTTGTGTTCCTTCCTTACTCATCAATTGAAGCACATACATTCCAGGTGTAAGATTGATTTCAAGAGTCTGACTTAAACCTGAATTCAAAATTTCTTGAGAGAAGACTTTCTGCCCATTCAAATCGTAAAGCGCAACGACTTGCCCTGCTTCGAAGGGTGCTTCGATGGTGAATTTACCAGCGCTTGGGTTGGGGTAAATGGCAAATTCAATTGTATTATTTTCTATGATATTAGCCTGTGCAGATAAATCGCAATCAAAATAACTCCTAGAGGTGATGGTGCCGTTGCCGAGTTGGCCAAAATCATTGGAGCCAACAGAACAAATACTACTATGATCAGCACTTAAAGTAAGCACATGAGCACCCATTAAACTTGCACTAAAAATGGGGGTTTTCGATAATGAAAATGCATTAATATCATAATTGAGGGCGTTACCGAGTAAAAAAGGCGCATTTTGGGGCAAGATATTTCCGGTTCCAAGAGTGCCTAAAGAATTGTTTCCCCATGTGTAGACATTTGAGTCAGCTTTGATACCGTAGCAAAAAGAATCACCTGCTTTAATGCCTAACCACTTTGACCCTGCTTCAAATTCTACGGGAAGTAAATGACTGCCTTGCACCAGATTGCTCCCTAACTGCCCCATTTCATTGTTCCCGAACACCCATAATGTTGAATCGGAACGCAGCGCTGCGGAAAAATACTGACCTGCCGCTACAATAGCCCAGGATGAATTTGGGCTATTATTTTGTACAACTTCTATGGGCACAGCCGCATTATATGTATTGCCGCTACCAAGCTGCCCATACAGGTTTTCGCCCCAAGCATAAAGCTTCCCACCATTTCCGTTGTCAAAAATGGCCAAAGTATGATACGTATGTAAGGCTACAGACTTACAAATACCAGAAACTTGAATTTGAATAGGGCTAGGTGAATTTTGAAACCCACCAACACCTAATTGGCCCGTATTATTTAAACCCCAAGTCCAGAGGGTGCCGTCTTCTTTTATGGCTGCAGAATGATAACAACCCGCATTAATTTGCAACCATTTTGAAGTCGAATTGATCAATTGAGGATTATAGCTTGGCAAAGTATTACCAATTCCCAATTGGCCAAACTCGTTGTCACCCATGGACCATAATGAGCTGTCCTTTTTCAACATTAAAAGATGAGATTTGCCACAAGAAACAGCAAGCCAAGTGGTATCTAAGCCCACCTGCGCAGCTAAACTATTCGATGAAAAATGAGATGGGTCAGCTCCCCAAACCCACAAAGTGCCGTCACTCTTAATACCTGCAGAGAAAAACGTTCCAGCACTCACGGCTTTCCATTGGTTGGTTACCTGAGCCTGATAAGAAAAAGACAAGCTGCACAGCAAGAAAAAGGAAAATAGTGTTTTCATAGCGAATTCGTTAAAAAGTAAGCACCCTAAAAAGTACAACGTTGTATGAACGAATAATTTGAAGTAAAGGAGTAGTCGACCCGAACCTACTCTACCACCCACTTCACACACTGCTCATCCTTGCGAATGAAATACGTACCTGGATGTAAACTTGAGAAACGCATTTGGTTAACCCCGGCTTGTAAATCAAAGGATTGAATGGTTCGACCTATGGCATCAGTGAGTTGGATGTTTTCTAAGGGAAGCTCAGATTCAATATAAAGTTGGCCTGAACTTGGATTGGGCCAAATTTGAACTGAACGCATGAATGTATTTTCATCCACCCCAACCAAGTATTCACAATCGTTGGCGTAGAATGGTTTGTAGGTGCTGAAATTGTCATCCGAATAGCAGCGAAAGGGGCCGCCTTCGTTGCCGTCAAAAGCCATGGTGCACATGTCGAATGGCAACATGTACGAACTGGTAAAGCCAATTTTTTCAATGATGGTATCTTGGAATCCTTGGCTGGTGAGGTCTGGGTTGCAAAAGTCTACGACCAAGTATTTTAAGGTTTGGGCATTGATCACTTTTGTACCTGTGGCCAAAACCTTCAGTTGGCTATTCGCAGTACAACCGCCAAACTCAGGCAGGGGCGCCATTGGCCAATGCTCACCTACCGCCGCATTGAAATTATAGAGCGTCTTCCATTGATTCTGCTCTAAGATATACACTACGCCATTGTTTTCATAGGTATAGGAGGTGTCGAAAATATAGGTCGTTGGCGTTACGCCAAACTGTAGCCCATTGAAAGTTTTCTGCAACTTCTGGCAAGTTTGGCCCGCAATAATGGTATCGCCCACATTGGCAATTTCAACATACCCGCTTGAAAATCCGATGTAGGTATAATGCCATTTTGCTCCGGCTGGCGCCCAGTTTTGCGCAAAAGAGAGCGAACTGAAAACGAGTGCGAAAACGAGGAGTATTGATTTCATGGTGTTGATTTACGGGATGAAATTAGCGATTTATGCGGAAGCCCACACCAACATTTACCCCGTAATTAATGTACTTGCGGTAGCTCAACACTTCTGGTGGTGTTTTGACGCTATTGAAGTTGAGGTAAGGGCTTACGGAAAAGAAGCAAAGCTTGGTGTTTGCGCGGAGTTCGAGCTGCGCACTGTGTTGGATATTGACACTCGGAACAAAGAAGTTGCTTAGGCCAATGCCGTTTCTGTTCGGATAATAGCCAATTTGTTCGCCGTTTCTAAAACCTACTGCCGCGCTGTATTTAGGGATAAATGAGAAGTGTGCCATCTTGAATTCATAGCCCAAACTAATCGGCACTTGCACAAAGCTGTAGTCATTTTTGCCGGTAAAGGTTTTAGGATGATAAATAGTGTCAAAAGTATTGAGGGCACCTGCATTTGGAACGAGTTCAGCTTCTAAATAAGAGAAATTAGCTTGCTCGCCAAGATGTGTGAGAAATACACCCAGTCCCCACTGAAAAGACCCAGCATAAGTGAGCCAATTGATACCGAAATTTTTAGTTTGCAAGGTGCTTTCTGAAGCAGTGAGTGCTAAATCATAGGAGCTAACCATATTGTAGTCAGAGTACAAATAGCTTCTGGTGAAATTTAGGCCTGAATAAAGTTGGATTTCGTAAGGGCGATCAAGCAAAGCTTTGGTTTTGGCGCGCAGTTGTGGACGCTGCTGGTCAAATTGTGGTCGTGTTATTTGCTTCGGAATAAAAAGAAGACTGAGCACTTGTAAAGGTTTGAAAAAAGGAGCTCTTAATGTATCAATAAAGGGATCTTGAGATACTTGATCAAAAGCTGCAGCGACCTCATTACTTACTGGTTCTGAAATAAATGAACTGATCTGTTCTTCAGTAATCTGGTTATGCGTTGATTGGAGAACGGCCAATTTTTCAGTTTGCACCTTTTGTGCTGCTGTTTTTACCTGACTTACTGAAGTTTGATTGGCAAGTAGAATACCATCATTTCTTTTGAACTCAACATCTGAAAGCGATGCAGGATGCAAGAACATCATGCCGTAAAGCAATACAGTAATAGTGCTGGCTGTTGAGAAAGTCCACCAGGTAAAGAAGCCGCGTTTTTTGGTGTCGCGACCATTGAGCCTTTGCTCAAGATCGGCAATAAAGTCAGCGTCTGGTTGCATTTCCATGGAAAAGACCTGTGCTCTGTATTGCTGTTCAAATGACGTTAAATTATTTTTCATGAGGAGTCATTTTTAATTGTTCAGCGATTTGTTTTCTTGCTTTTAATATATGCCACTTGACAGCGTCGTAACTCATGTCGAGGCTTTGTGCAATTTCTTCTCTAGACATTTCTTCTAGGACATAAAGGTTGAATACGATTCGGGTGGTTTCGGGAAGGGCATCGATCAAATGAATGTACAATTGATCGGTGTCGGCAACTTGAATCAGGATGTCGGCACCTACATCGGTGGTGTCTTCGAAAGAGGGCTGTACGTCGTTGTAGTGCTTGGCATGCGCTTGCTTTTTACGGTACTGGTCTATGAATTCATTTTTGACAATAGTACCCAACCAAGCCTTGAAATCTTTGCTGTTATCGAAGGTGTCTATGCGTTCTATGGCCTTCAGAAATGCGGTATTCATAACACTCATTTGTTCTTCTTTGTGCAAACTCAGTCGGGAAAGCCTTTGCATCATAAAGGCAAAACACTGGTTGTACAGCACAAGAATGCTGCGGTGATCGCGTTTTGCAACGCGTTGTAGAAGGTCTTGATTGATTTCCAAGTCTAGCAATTCAGAATTAATGGGCCAACATATACCGGAGGCCTAAGACCTGATTATTTTGAAAAGACAACCATGTAGACGGCACGTTTTTCATGGCAAAATAGTCGATACCAAAACGGCTTTCGTAGGTCAAGTACCACTTCTGGCGCGGCGCATTGGGCGCATTGAGGCAATAGCTGAAACCGAGGCTGGTGTAGAGACCCATATTCAGGGTGTGGTTGGTGAAGTTTTCAAAGTCTCCACCATAACTAAATGCACGATTACCAATTGATTGCCCGTTAGCAGAGTAACGCAATACGATGCCTTTCACCCTATTTACCATACTCATTCCCAGATAAGTACCAGCTCCAATGGAGAGTGAAAATCTTGGACTAACAGGAACTTGCTTGAGCCAAGCGTAATCTAAGGTAAGTACTGGGGTAGAGTGCTCAAGTTTGATTACAACATTAGAGGTGTCGTCTATCCAAGGCGGGTTGTTTGGATCAGGTATCAAGTTGCCGAGCATCGCAAATGAAGATACAATTCTGTTTTGCCCTGAAATGCCAATGCGGTGTAAATTCCCATTGGTCGTATTCTTAAAATAGAGTTGTGCCATTAAGTTTGGAGTAAGCCTGAGTGTTGTGAGTGAATACGGTGTCGATAAATTTACATTAGCGGAATCGTCAAACAAACGATTGACAAAAAAAGAATACGTATTGTATGATGCTGCGGGTATTTTTGAACTCATGACGGCGCCCCAAGCAAACTGGTAACTTTCAAATTGAAGTCGATTTTGAGCGCTTATTTTGAACTGACTGAGGCAGAGAAATATAAAAAGTAGTCTGTAAAACATAATTGTAAGGTAATGATTTCAATGTTAAGTACGCGCAACTATTCCCAAAAGGAAGTTCAATTGGCAAAAACAATTGAAATCATTAAATTTTCTTTTTATAACTTCCTTATCTGGACAGCCATCCGTATTTATAGACATGAAACAAGCATTTATCCTATTTCTTTTAGTTGGCCTAAAGCTACAAGCGCAAAGCCCATACAATAACCGACTCTCCTTTCAAACTGGCCTTTTTCATTATTTCTTTGATGACAGCCGCCTCATGAATACGGGTAAATATCAATGGCTCGAACTGCCCGCCTCCAAACCGTCTGCCTTCAATTCCTCGTTCAGCGTCAATTACCAGTATCAATTGCCCACCAAGCGTTTGGTCAATTTTGAAATTTCGAACTATAAAAAAGGCTACGTCTACCCTACCTCCGACCCAGATTTATTCAAGGTGAAATTCCGCAGTAACCGCGACCTCAATGTGTGCTTTTTAACGGCTAAAACGCTTCAACCCAAACTCAACTTGTGCTATGGTGCAGGGCCCAGCATGCGTTTCTCCTTTTATTACCAAGATACTGCTTCTATTAGCCAAGCTTCGCTCAATTTCAGTGCCAATGAGTTCAGTCAATTTAGTCTTGGTGCTAATAGCCGTATCAGTTTGGAGTACAGCCCCGTGAAGTGGCTCACCTTGTTTACTCAAATGCAACTCGCTGCTTTTGTATATGTGCGCAATGCCTCATTTTATTCGAACAAACTTCTGTTTGACCCTTATTTCAAGCCTGCTCAGTTCAATGTACCCAGTCGTTTTGACCTCTCCTTGCGTTTTGGCGCAGGCATCAATTTTTAACCTGATCTATTCAAACACAGCTATGAAATTCTTCACTTTTAGCCTGCTTCTTTTCTTGATTCAAAGTACCTCTTTTGCCCAACGCAATAGTTTTCGCTACCAAACTGGGCTTGCACACTGCTTTTTCGACGGCACCCCAATTGTCAATAGTGCCAACAAAGTCATTTTTGGTGAAAGTCAGTATTTGAACCGCTCCAATGGTTTTCAATACCAACGCATTCTTGACAACAGCTCGCGTTTGCAAATCGATATACTGTCTTATGATCATTTTTACAGAACCTATAATTTTGAAAATCTTCCTGCGCTACCTCCTTCTATTTTAGAACCCATGCTCACTTTTACGGCGCGTAAATATGTAGATTTCCAATTTTGTTTCTTGCGCCATAAACCCATCAATAAAACACTTGCTTTTCAATACGGAATAGGCGCTTCTTTTCGCTTTGCAACCTACAGATATGCGCCTCCCCCCACAGTAGAACCTGGCCCTGGACCTGTTCTTTCTGACAATGCTTACAGTTTAAACCCTGTAGATATAGGCGCCAATGTGCGTGGTGAGCTCACCTACACGCCTGTCAAGTGGCTTACGTTATTTAGTCAAGTGAATTTAGTAGGCATGTTTTTTCGTTTCGAGGACCCTTTTTACGCTACAAACGTCTCTTTGAGACCCGCAAGCAAACCACTGCAAATGAACTTCCCGAGCCGTTTTGACCTCTCTTTGCGCGTTGGCGTTGGTTTTAATATCTAATCTGATTCAAATGAAATGCATCACTTTTAGCTTACTTCTGTTCTTGATACCGATTGTTTCTCAAGCGCAGCGCAATAGTTTGCGTTTGCAATCTGGACTCGTGCACTGCTCTTTTGACGGCACGCCAATGTTTAATATGAAAGGTGAAAACCACAGTGAAAACCAATTTTTATACGCCTCTTTTGGCTTGGGGTATCAGCGCAAATTCGCCAACCAAATCAAGATGCAAACTGATTTGTCTGTATATGGTCATTCATTTCAAACGGTGGATCGAATGCAAATTTTCAACGGACATACCTATCCGATTTATACATATATGGCCAAGTCATTTTCCGATTTACAATTTTGTTTTTTGAAAACCATCCCTGTTAGCAAAGCGGTGTCGTTTCAGTACGGCCTAGGCCCAACTTTGCGCTGGGCTTATTACGATTACAGTCCGCCTGTGTCCATCCCGTCTTGTTTGGGCCCTGATGCAATCATTTCTTTAGACATTGGCGCAAATGTCCGAGCGGAAATAGCCTACACGCCTGTAAAATGGCTCACGGTTTTTAGCCAAGTGAATTTAGTTGGTTTTGCTTATCGTTTCCAAAGCCCCTTTGAAGCGGATTTACAATATCTGCTGCTCAATTCGCGCCCCTTACAACTGAACTTCCCGAGCCTTTTCGACCTCTCTTTGCGCGTTGGCGTTGGGATCAACTTTTAACTCAGCTTTATTTACGCTTAATTCATACCTGATGAAATCAATCCTATTTTTTACACTCGTACTTTTTTCAACACTTTCATTTCAAGCCCAAAGATATTTGTATGTGCGCCCGATGGCTTCCATGAAGGCAAATGTGTCGACCTTTACAGGGGCTAGATTCAGTGAACCCTGGAATTTCAGTGCCAACCCTTATTATACTTTTTACAATTACGGCCTGCACCTCAATAACAATGAAATCAATTTAGGCTTGAGCTTTGGGCTAAAGCTAGATGCCAAAAACGCAGTAGAACTCTCTTTTTCTGGAGACAACGCGAGTGTCAAAAGCAGTTTTATTTATAAAGACTTACTTGGCCCTGAGTATATTATTGATAATTTCATGACTTCTTCAACAGGTAATAGCCTGCTCAGAATTGGCGCCGAATACCATCGCGTCTTAGCTCAAAATAAAAGATTGGCCTTGCGCTCAAATATTGGTTTAGGGGTGTATATACCCGGTAATGCCAACGGCAATGTAGACGAAAATCCCAAAGAATTCACCACTCCTTTTTTCACCGCCACCGGTACGGTTTCGTCTACATCTTATTATTTCATCTCGCCGATCTTGAAAATCGGAGCTGGTTTTGACATCAAAAACAAAAAAGGCAATCCATTTTGCTCCCTAGACATTGCTTTCATTTACAATAACAAATACGGTGGCTATATCAATGAAACCTATAAAATTCAAGTGACAGACAACAATCTAGTTACAACGAGCTATCTCGATGGCGTAAAAAGCAACGGTACAGGCTTCAATTTTCAGTTGTCGTTCCCGATTAAGGTGTATGAGTTTAAGTAGGATTTCATACAAAGATGCGTTTGCATTGTCCTTTTTAACATGGCATTAACTCATGTAACTTTAATCATTACTTAATTGTTCTATTCCCAAAACCATCAATCATTCTGCATGAAAAATATTTTTACTTGTTTGATTTTAATGATCAATTTAAAAGCATTTTCTCAACATAAATTAGAAGTAGGTTTAGGCATTTCTAACATGGGTCAAGTTGAAAATCCGATTTCAAATTTTTATAACGTAGACTATCCGAATGGATTCAATACGGATAAATACATTAATGAAAATAATTCAACGGTGATCAAATATAATTTGAACTTTTCGTATGTTTTAAAAGATAGTTTGAATTTGAGATTTAGACTAGGCTTTGGGCAAAACAATAAAATTAGAGTGTTGGATTATCCTTCGGCTTTGACAAAAATAAAAGAGCATCAGTCTTTCTTGGAATTATGTCCATCAATTGGCAAATCAAGAAAATTCGGTTTATTCACTTTAAATGCAGGTATTGAAATCCCACTCTACTTGGTTTCAACTTACCAATATTTGAATGTCTCTGACATCAGAGATTCGACACTTCAAGTAACCAAGACACACGAATCCTCGCTGAAGATTGACGGTGGATTTCTGATTGGCATAAACAATTTCATTCATCTTCAGATGAAAGTTTCAAAAAACATCAGCCTTTTTTCTGAGTTGAATTTTGGATTAATGTATGCTCAGCTGGGAGGGGATTTTGATGAGAAAATAACACTTAGTGGTTCTGATCCAATTTTAAATAGCTTTGATAAAAAGTACTCGAAGTTGTTTGTTAGTGCTCCTCAATTTCAATTTGGGATTACTTATCATTTGCAATAACAGACGCGGCGGCTATATCAATGAAACTATAAAATTCAAGTTACCTCAAGGAAAATAAACAATCGTTCGTTCAACGATAAACAACTTTCCGTTTTCATTGATGTACTGCCTGATCCAGTTGCCTTTTGCGTCGAACTGGTAGCTGGCCGTTGCTTTTTCGGGCTGTGGTTTGTCCACGTCGGTTTCGGTAATTTCTACTAAATTCCCATTTTCAAAACGATAGGTCAATTCGTTGATCACCTCGCTATCCAAGTAGGTCAGCCATTTCTCAAGCGTGAGTTCTTGACCCTTGTATTCGTAAATTCCTTTTTCTATATTTTCAAAGTCTTCAAATTCAAAGCTTGTATGTTCGATGAGCTGATTGGCTGCATTGTAAGTGTATAAATCGGTGGTGGCGTAGTCTTCGTCTTTATAAAATGCGGCAATGCAATTTCCAACTTTGTCGTACTGAAAAGTTTCGATGAATTTGATTTTCTTGTTCACGAAGCATTCTTTTCTACTCAAATAGCCGTAGTCGTCGTAGTAATGAAGATAGTTCAGTTCTGCCTTTGTTTCACTATTGATCTCTTTTGACTTACTGATGCGCCCTAGAGAATCATAAGTATAGAAATGAGCTCTTGACCCGAAAGTGGTATGCACAACTCTTTTGAGGCTATCGATTTTGGTGGTGCTCTTGACTTGATAACTTCCGCTGCGGAGTTCTTTTTGTGTAGTCAGAAAACCGTTGGCATCAAAAATGAAAATGTTATCGTAATCCCAGGTATTTTGCCAGCCTTTGGCGCCTTTCACAAACTGACCATTGACCATTGTGGCTTTGTATGAGGTTTCAGTAATTTGCTTTACTGCACCCTTTAAATGCATTGAACCGAGGGTTTTGTAATCGAGATAAGGCGTTGTTCCTTCAAGATAAGGCTGCTGCGAAAAGGCAATGGCCGTAAGAAAAATGCAATAAATGGAAATAAAGAGACGAATCATACGTTGAAGCTAAGAAAAATACAATCACAAAATCAAAATTATTGATTTTCAATATCTATTCTAAAACACTATTAATGAAACTACTCATCTATTTTCTACTGTCCATTCTGGCTTTTAAAGCTTTCGCCCAAGACAATTCCCAATTCAATAAATTTCAATTCGGCATCAATGTCTCACCAGATTATAGCTTTAAAACCTATCGAAGTTTCTATGAGCGTCCGAAATTAGGCTATACCACCGGGCTCAACGCTAGTTATCAACTCAATCGGCGTATTTCACTTGAGACCGGCCTTCAATATTCAAACAAAGGATGTCAAACAGAAACAATTGATATCGTTTTGAATGAACCTGATCCTGCTGTTCCAAATCAAGCTAAATACATCTACAACCTACACTTTATCGATATTCCCCTCAAAGCTAATTTATACTATGGCAGCGGAAAGTCTCGGTTTTTCACAAGTATCGGCCTCACGACCAATTTCTATATCAATGAAAC
>JAIXXP010000083.1 GCA_027490665.1 Cryomorphaceae bacterium
TGTGCTAATACTTCTACTACTATTAATATTAATGGAAACACTATTCACACCTTGTCTTCTACTGGTGCATCTAGTGCTGTTGGAGCTATTTGGGTTTCTGCTGCTGCTACAACTAATGTTTATTCAAATACAATTTATAATTTAGTTACCTCCGGGTCAACAGCTCCAATTTCTCTCGGTATTCAAATATCTGGTGGGACAGCTGTAAATGTTTATCAAAATAAAATATACAATTTATCTGCCACAGGAAGTGCATTAACTTCTTCAGCTAGTGCTGTTAGCGGTATTTATTTGAATGGTGGTACAACGGTTAATACTTACAATAATATTATTGGTGGTTTGACTGCTCCGTCGGCTAATTTAGCTGATGCCATTCGTGGAATTAACATTTTGTCCACGTCTACTTCAACAACCCAAAGAATATATTACAATACAATTAATATATCAGGTACTTCATCCGGTGCAAACTTTGGGGGTTCAGGAATTTTCCATACTTCAAGTGCAACAGCAACAACGTCTGCTCTTGACATGAGAAATAATCTCATTGTAAATAGTATCACTCCTACAGGTACTGGTTTAGCTGTTGCCTATCGTCGTAGTTCTACAACTTTGACAAATTACTCCACAACATCTGACAACAATAATCTTTCAGGCACAAGTGGTTTGTTTACCGATGGTACAAATACATATACAACGTTGGCTAGCTTTAAAACAGCCATGAGTACTAGGGATCAAGCATCTCAAAGTTCAACACCTTCATTTTTGAGTACGACTGGTTCCTCGAGTAACTTTTTAAAAATCGATCCAAATGCAAACAGTGTTGGAATCGAAAATTCGGGTGTTGCAATAGCGACCTATACAACTGACTTTGACGGCGACACAAGAAATGCTTCAACTCCAGACATTGGAGCGGATGAGTTTATTGCAGTTGTTCCTTGCGCTTCAACTCCTTCTCCTACCAATGGAACAATCGATGTCGCACTTTCTCCAACTATTTCTTGGACAGCGGCAACAAATGCTACTGGTTATGATGTGTATCTCGGAACAACTTCAGGTTCTTTGACTTTAGTTTCAACAAATCAATCAGGTTTGAGTTATGCTCCTTCTACCGCATTAAGCCCAACGACTCCATATTATTGGAGCATTGTACCTCGCAACGGTACAAACTTTGCTAGTGGTTGTACCGAGTGGTCTTTCACAACTCAAGGCGCTACTCCAACGCTATCTACAACTTCCTTATCTGCTTTTGCAAATCAATGTATCAATACAACGAGTAGTGCAATCTCATTCAATATATCAGGTATTTACCTTACAACAGATGATATCACCGTCGGACCTCTAACAGGATTTGCATTTTCTTCTACAAGTAATGGAACCTATACTTCAACATTAACGATATCTCAACCTGGAGGAACACTAGCGAGTACGCCGATTTATGTACAATTTACACCAACATCTACAACTTCATTTAATGGAAATATTCCAGTTTCCGGAGGTGGTCTCGCTTCGGCGATTTCCGTTTCAGCTGTGGGTACTGGAGTCAATACCGCTGCAACAGCTTCAACAGGAGTATCTAGTTCAATTACGGCAACATCCGCAACAGTTGCTGGTTCGTTTGTTGCAAATTGTCAAACAATTACAGCTTATGGTATAGAATACAGTACTACTAATGGTTTTACAAACGGTTCAGGTATCCAAGTTTCTTCTTCTAATCAATCTTCAGGTAGTTTTACTTCGAGTTTGACAGGTTTAACAAATAATGTTACATATTATTACAAAGCCTTTGCGACTTATGGTTCAACTACAGTTTACGGAACGCAGTCTTCTTTTACAACCCCGCAAGTTTGTAGTATTGCTTTGCAAGAAGCATTTTCATCAACAACAACCCCAACAGGCTGGGGATTAACTAACTTTTATGTTTCATCTGCTATTTCAGGTGTTCCAACGGCATTTACAAGTAATTATATGGTGGTGAATTTGTTTTCGTCGACAACAAGTGCAAATTTTACCACTTGCAATTATGGTCCGGTTGGTACTAATGCAAATTTGACATTTAACTATAGTGTAACAAATTATAATTCTCCTTATGCGGCTCCTGCAGTTGGGTGGGGTAATATTCAAGTGCAAATATCCACGGATTTTGGTGCCACTTATACAACGATAAATACCATTACGGCTTCAGCAAGTTCGCAAACGCCTGTTTCAATTAGTTTGTCAAGTTATGCTGGTCAATATGCTAAATTTAAATTCATTGGAACATGGACAACGGGAGATTATTATGTTGTAATCGACGATATAAACGCTATAGCTCCTTGTACTGCACCAAATCAACCAACTAACTTAACATTTACAAACGTAGGTCCTACTCAAATGACAGTCAATTACACTGCTTCAAGTAGTTCCCCTACTGGTTATATAATGGTGCGTTATCCGGCTGGAAGCACACCAAGTTCACCGGTGAACGGAACAACGTATTCAGCAGGAACAGCGTTAGGTTCAGGGACAATTGCATACGTAGGATCAAATGTAAGCAGTGTAATTACTGGATTGTCCTTAAATACGAATTATGATTTTTATGTCTATGCCTACAATTCTGTGACGTGTACCAATGGACCTGTCTATAATAATACGAGTCCTTTAAGTGGAACACAAAGTACCACAGTTTGCCCAACGCTTTCATCTGTAGTAACCATAGGTCCTGGTTACAATTATGCTACCTTAACTGATGCAATAGTGATTTTAAATGGATGTGGAATTACGCAGCCAACGATATTAGAGTTACAAAGTAATTATGTTTCAACTAATGAAGCATTTCCAATTACACTTGGTGCAATAACAGGAGCAAGTGTGATCAACACGATCACTATCAGACCGGCTTCAGGTGTTTCGTCTGCATTGACGATAACAAGTTCAAATACAACAGGAACAATCAACCATAACGGTGGTAGTTTCTTTGTTTTTGACGGTCGTCCGGGTGGTTCAGGAACGAGCAAGTTTATTACCATTGAAAATACGTCAAGTGCTGCATATGCTGTTATTTTCCAAAATGAATCTTCAAACAATACCTTACGTTATTTAACTATTAAGGGACAAAATACAAGTGCTACGTCAGGTACCATTGTTTTATCAACGTCAACTGGTACGAACGGAAATGATAACAATACGATTGAATACAATGACATTTGTGCGGTGAATGCTTCTTCTGCATTCTCCGTTAATGGAATTTATTCGAGTGGTTCAACTGTAAGTTCAACCGCGAATAATAATGGTACAACTATCTCCAACAACAATATATTTGATTTTTTCGCATCTACTGCTGGTGTAGATCCGAGAGGGATCGTGGTTCTTTCAGGTACCGATGGCTGTACGATTTCAGGAAACAGTTTTTACCAAACGACAAGTAGATCATATACGAATAATATTTTTCAATTCATTAATTTGAGTAATACAACGAATACTCAAGTATTTAATGTTTCAGGGAATTATTTTGGAGGATCGCAACCATTGTGTGGAGGAACGGCTTTATCCTTAACTTCGACGACAGCACGCTTAGCAATGGTTTTATTATCAGCATCTACAACTGTTACCTCTTCCTTTAATGGCAATACATTTTCGAATATTTCATTTACAACTGCTACAACGAGTGCATTGAGCAATTGCATTCAAGTAAACAATGGTTCTTGGAATATTGGATCATCACTTGGAAATATTTTTGGTTCAACAACAAACAATGGCTCAATTTCTTTTAGCACAACCGGTACAGGTGGTTTGTTTTCTGCAATTCACTGCGGAAATGGATCGACAATTGGAACAATGACGATTTCAAATAATACGATTTCAGGAATCTCAATAAGTGGAACAGGTACCATGGATTTGTGTGGAATGTATTTCTTGAGTCAGGCAACTTCCGCCAATTCTGGGACATATACCGTTGAAAATAATAACATAGGTTTTTCTACATTATCAAACTCCCTGTTGAACTCAACCAATAAAGGTATATATGGAATTTGGTCATTAGTAAATAACCCAAATTCTACCCAAACTATAAACAATAATGTCATAACAAATTTAACATCGACAAATACAGGGTCTAGCTCGATAGTATATGGAATTAATACTCCCGGCTCAAGCGGTGGTAGGTATTTAATTTCTTCAAATAATGTTAATTCACTCTCGTCCGCGGGATCAGCAGCGAATGTGTTTGGTATCAATCAAACTGCAAGTACAACTGTAGGTCAAGTAATTAATGGAAATACAATTCACTCTTTGGTTAATTCTGGTTCATCTGCGGCGGTCGTGGCTGGTATTAATTATTCTGGACCAACATCCGGGACGAATGAAATTAAATCAAACTTAGTTCACTCATTATCTGCTGCAACTTCGGGTTCAACATTAGCAGGGATTCAAATTGCAGATGGAGGCAATGCAAGTGTATATAATAACATGATTCGCTTAGGTATTAATTCAGCAGGTTCTGATATAACAACCAATGCGCTGGTTTATGGAATAAATCAGTCTGGATCAGCATCCAATCATAGCATTTACTTTAATAGTATATATGTTGGAGGATCGGGGGTTGTCTCTGGAACGAACAATTCAGCTGCGCTTTGGTCTGCTGCAACATCGGGAACTAGAATCATTAGAAATAATGTATTCTCGAATGCGAGAGCAAATGGCACTGGTACAGGCAAGAATTGTTCTATTCGGATTGCTGGAATGACGGGTTTAACAATTAATAATAATGATTATTGGACTGGAACATCTTTTTTAGCTTTGAATAATACGACTGATGTTACATCTTTTTCTGCTTGGCAAACAGTAACATCTCAAGACCTTATTTCTGTCTCGGTTAACCCGAATTTTGTGAATCCTACAGGCAACAGTTCTTCATTAGATTTACATATAAATAATGCAACGTCATCTGCACTGGAGTCTGGTGGAGCTAACATTTCAACAATTTTAACCGATAGGGATGGTGATGTTCGTCCTGGACCAGTGGGTTCTTCAAATGGAGGAGGAATATCTTCTGATATTGGTGCTGATGAATTCGATGGAATACCTGGTTATACTTGTGCAACACCTGTTTCAGCAGGAACAGTTGCTACTTCAGCCTCGCAAGTTTGTTCTGGAGGAAGTGTGAATTTGTCATTGACAGGAGTCAATATCGCTGGTACAGGGAATGTTTACCAATGGTATACTTCTTCTGATGGAATTAACTACTCTGCAATAAACGGAGGAACTAATACAACTTATTCATCTCCTAGTTTGAGTCAAAACACTTATTACAATTGTGTCATAACTTGTTTAGCAAACTCCGGAAGTACTACTTCTAGTTCTCAGATGATAACTGTAAACGCACTACCAATCGCTCCAACAGCAAACAACAGCACGCAATGTGGAGTGGGTATTCCAACAGCAACAATTGTTTCAAATACAGGTGCTACTACGCCAAATATCAATTGGTATACAAACATAGGAGCTACAACATTAGCGCCATTGACATATACAGGTGGTTTAGTGACTTACTATTCGAATTCATTTGGTTCAAGTACCATTACTCCTGCCACTATGTCTGGAAGCGCAAGTGTGACGGGTGGCATTTTACAACTGACCCCAAATACAGCAAGTCAATTGGGAGCTTTAACCATCCCGAGTAGTGGAGTAAACGCCAATAAATATCGAGTATCGTTTGACCTATACACTTCAAATTCTGCGCAAAATGGTGCAGATGGCATCAGCTATAGTTTTGGTGATGATATCTCTACTGTTACCTATAACGGAGAAGTGGGTAGCGGAACAAAACTGAAAGTTTCTTTTGATACCTATGGAACTACAGCAAATACGAATGATTTGGCTGGTATTCGAATTATTTATGGTTCTTCATCAAGTACTCCGGGCCAAACAGTTGGTACAAGTGGTGTATTGGCATTTAGTACGAATGTTGCATGGACAAACGGCACGTATCCTGTGATTATAGACATTAATGAATCAGGGATATTAACGTTAACAGTAAATGGTTCAGTTATCTTTTCGAATATTCAATTGCCATCAACATATTTAAGCGACAATAAAGCCTCTTGGGGGCACATTATTAGAGCCAGAACTGGAGGTGTTCCAATGACTCAAGGAATTGACAATTTGGTTATTCAGCAGTCAGCTGGTGCGCTTACAATACCGAACTCGATTTCAACTACAACAACCTACTATGTAACTGAAAGTTCAGGGGGCTGTACAAGTACTGCAACTCCTGTTACGGTAACCGTTAATACTGCTCCAACTATTACAGCTTCAGCATCAAGCTCTAGCATTTGTACCGGACAAAGTACTACATTAAGTGCTACAAGTACCAATTCAGGTTATACCTATTCTTGGAATAATAATGGTGGTTCCGGTGCTTCAGTTACAGTTTCACCAAGTGCAACAACTACCTACACGGTTACAGGTACGGATGCAAGTGGAGGAGCGAGCAATGGCTGTAGTACAACAGCAACAGCAACTGTAACAGTGAATCCGTTGCCAACAACACCAACAATTAATCCTTCAACAGCAACATTATGTAGTGGCGTGTCAACTGCTCAATCATTGGTTGCGGGAGCTTCGTTCTCTCCTTCCCAATATACTTTATCAACCTCGACTGCTACTTATACTGCAATTACAGGAACAACTGTTTCGAACATAGTAGGGGATGATTTTGGAGTGGGTAGTTTACCAATTGGATTTACATTTCCTTACAACGGAACCACATTTACCCAATTTGGTGTTTCCTCAAATGGTTTTATAGAGTTAGGATCAACATCTAACTACACAAGTAATCTTACTTCAGGATGGACTCCATCTTCAAATGCACTAGCAAGTCGCGCGAATGTTATTGCACCATTATGGGATGACAACAACACCACTGGTGGCACTGTGATTTATACAACTTCTGGAGTTTCTCCAAATATGGTCTTAACTGTTCAATGGACAGGATTACATGTTGGCGGATCAGGTAGTTCTACAAATCCAACGATTGATATGCAATTGATTTTGAATGAAAATGGATCTATCAGCTTTAAGTATGGACCACAAAGTGCTGCACTTTCGTCACCAACTGCGAGTATTGGTTTTTCAGGAATTGTAGGTAATTTCTTAAGTGTAACGCCACTTAATCCACTTTCATCTTCGTCAATATCTTCATCAGTTGAGAATACAAGTGTAAATACAGGTAACATACCGAATGGAACTATTTTGAACTTTTCGGGGCCATCTGCAGTATGGACAAGCTCAACAGGTCTTTTTACCAATGCAGCAGCTTCAACACCTTACAGCGGTACATCAGCTACCATTATTTACGCTTTACCGACTTCAACTACAACTTACACACTAACGGCAACTTCTCCAGCTGGATGTACTGCAAGTAGCACAGCAACCATCACCGTCAACCAACCAACCATCACCTGGACCGGTGCTACATCAACTGATCCGACTGTAGCTAGTAACTGGAATCCTGTTGCACTACCTTGTACAGTTTCTGATATTACAATTCCTTCTGGTTTGACGAATTATCCGACCTATACAAGTTTGACAATTAGTAGTGGTGGTTCTTATACCTTGCAAGCAGGAGCACAACTTACTGTTACCGGTGCCCTCACCAACAATGGTGCCATGACCATAGAAAGTGGAGCTACGTTCAAACAAGGGACAAGCGTTGCCGGGTCAGGAACTTACAACGTGAAGCAAACTATTGACAACGGAGCTGGTTCTGGTACCACATTAACTGGTCGATTCTGGTATTTAGGTTCGCCATTGGCATGTTCGCGTTCAAGTGCGTTTGGCACGGCCGGAAGTCTTAATAAAGTTTGGGAATTTACCAACGGGGCATACGCTAATGTTGGGGATGCAGCTTCTTTGGATCCAACAAAAGGCTATGTGCACAGAAGATCAGATGCAAGTACAACCTTAACCTTCTCAGGTCAAAACTTATATGCGCAAGACGCTACGCTTTCTTTGAGTAACAATGCAGGTACCTACGGTGGTTGGCATTTGGTGTCGAACCCTTATACGGCCTACCTGAACTGGGCGCAGGTAATAGGTTCGAACTTGACGAGCAACATGAGTAATACCTATTACATCCGCTCTTACAATTCAAACAACCAAGATGTAGATGCCTTGATCAGTTACAATGCTGCAAATGGATTGGAGTCGAATACGTCCTCATTTGGTTTAGGAAATACAGGTGCTACAACAGCACAATACATTGCGCCATTGCAAGCATTTTGGGTGAAAGTTCCTCCAACGGCGCCTTTGTCTTCAACAGCAGGTGCTTTACGTCTAGAACGTGCCTTTACATCGCATCAGACAGGAACACTCAAAAACACAGGTGTTTACCCCGTATTGGCAAAAGTGAATTTATACAATGGCGCCAAGTATGACCAAGCGTTGGTGTACATGAACGAATTCATGACCAATGCTTTTGACCAAAACGATTCAGAGAAAATGTTCGTCAGTGGGGTGGCTTCTGTCTACACCATGGCTTCGGGCAAGAAACTCGTCATGAACGGCATAAAGAACAATAAAAAGAAAATCTCTGTACCGCTTTACCTAGAATTGCCAACCTCTAAAGTGTATCAATTGCAACTTTCGGACTACATCATGGAAGACGGCCTTATTTTGCTTGAAGACAAACAAGAAGGCACTATCCAAGATTTCACCATTCATGATACCTATGCATTCTATGCCAACAGCGGTTTGCTCAGCAATCGCTTTGTATTGCACTTCTTTATGCCAGATGCTGGCGTGAGCGCGCAAGGCCCGAGCAACAGCTGGGTAGAAGAAGAAGAAAGTGTCATCAATGAAGGTGGTAGCATTTTGGTGAGCTCTAACGGTCGTGGTAAAGTAACCATTACCCAAGATATCGACGCTTCAGCAGCTGAAAAGGGTAGTGTAGTGGTGCGCGATGCGGCTGGCAGAGAAATCTACAACGGTCAACTCACTGGCTCTGCTACCCATCTCGAACTCAACGCTCCATCAGGCATTTACTTCGTGTCGGTTGAATTAAACGGTCAAGTAGAAGTGAAGAAAATATTTGTTCAACAATAATACGGCAACATGAAAACCAATCCAACTAAGAAAGGCTATCAAAAGCCAAATGTAACGCAAATCAAACTCGACACCGAAATTGCACTCGTGATGGTATCCGTACCACCGAACCCATCCAATGCGCCACAAATGCCGGAAGGTTGGGTGCAGAAGATATTTAAGTTGTAAGGTAAATATTTGTGTAAGGGTTTTTTTTACGGCTTATTCTAAGTAAATACGTAATTTCGCGCTATTATAATTTTTTTCAATATGATAACGCGCTCACTATTTGCCTTTTGCGGCCTTTTTCTTTCATTCGTTTCTTTTGCACAAACACTTACTATTTCATCAAGCGGTCAGAGTTCAGCGCCTTTTACGAATATCACTGTAAGTGGCAACACCTGGACCGTAACTGGTACAGCAAATGTTACAAGTTCTGCTGTGGTCAACGCCTTGAACTCCGGAAGTTTAACAATCGTAGGGAGCAGCACTTCTTTTCAAGTAAGTTTGAGCCAAGCTGTTAGTTCAACAACTTCAGGTAGTGGCTTGATTATCGGCTCAAGTACAAATACTGGAAACATCACCATTAGCTCTGCACTTTCTGTTGCAGGCCCAATTACATTAATGGGCGGCGCCATAGCAGTTAATGCCAACCTGACCTCTACGGCAAGTAATGCCGACATTCTTGTAAAAGCAACTACAAATATCAATCAAGCGAGCTCCGTAACAGTTACAACTGCAGCAGGAGCCGTTAGTTATTGGGCAGATTCCGATAATAATTCAACGGGTTATGTGCAACTCAAGTCGAGTTCAAGTATTTCAACAAACGGTGGTGCAATTAGTCTGGGCGGTGGCTCAGACCTCACTACAGATTTTGCTTTCGGAACAACATCTGAAACCTGTTCAGAGGACCCAAATCTGTATATTTCAGGGGTTCACATCCAAGCAGCAGTTCAGCTGAATTCCGGGGGTGGTCATATTTCATTGCGAGGGCAAAGTGCTACAAATGCTACATCAAACATGGCTTTTGGAGTATCCATCCGAGGAGATGGTTCAACTCCTTCATCAATTATTTCCGGTGCAGGAAAAATTGCCATACATGGAGTAGTCACAGGTTCCGGAACCGTCAATGGTCAAGGTGCATCAACATGGGGCTCCGTCACCTTGCGTTCTGCCAATACCACTGCTGATGCCATTTCAGTAATTGGTGATGCTTCTGCGCTCAACATGGGGACAAATGGCGCATCATTAGGAATCAATTTTACAGGTTTATTTGAGGCTACTGCAGCAGGTGGAGGGATAACCTTTAATGGCAAAGCGGGGACAGCAAATACAGTAACAGGACTTAATTTAAGTGGTTCTGTGCTTGCGCATTCAGGCCCCATTACTTTTATTGGAGAAAGTACGAATAATGTTCAATCTGTTTATTTTGGTGCTGATCTCTGGGTTGGTAAAAAAGCTGGAACAAATGTTACCAGTTCAAGTAGTAATGTTGTCATTGAAACCAATAATATCGTGATTGGTAACGCAACCCATTTGATCGATTGTAGTGGTTCATTTACATTTCGCTCGCTCGGAACAAGTTTCCCTTCTTCTTTTAGCTGGCCTTTGGCCAATTTAACGCTTGCTTCAAGTGTTTCTGGGCTAACTATCGGAAAAACAAACAATACAGCTGATGTGACCATCGGTACGGCAACATCTATAGCAGGGCCAATAACTCTTTATGGCGGTCAGATTAACATCAATCAGAACTTAACTTCAACAGGTCTGAATCAGGCTATTTTATTAAAGGCAAGTAGTCATGTTCTCGTGGCAAGTGGTAAATCCATTGTTTCCAATGGAGGTAACATCTTACTTTGGTCCGATAGTGATAACAACAATTCAGGCGGTATCAAAATAGATGATAACGTTACTATTGATGCCAGAACGAACACGGACAGAACGGCCAACACACATACATCTGGTGGAGGTAAAGTTATTTTAGCTGGAGGTCTAGATGACGGAGGCTCAGCATCAGGAACAAGTTCAATTTTAACGGGTTTGGTTGCAAACGATGGTATTCCTGACGGATACGCAGCTAACTCAGGTAGTAGCGCAACGCAATCAGGAATTGTGCTCGGGACAAGCTCTACTGGAACTGGTCATAATTGTGCGGTGAGTATTTTTTCAGGAGGTGGCGATATCCGTTTTCATGCCTTGGCTACGAATAACTCAAGCTCTGTAAATAATGGCCCAACTGGTTTGTTGTTTTATGAAGGTTATACAATAAATGGGGGTAATTCCGGAAACATTACGCTTCTTGGTAATTCAAATCTCACAAGTGGTTCATGGGCAATTGGAATGGATTTAGCTGCCTGGAGAACAAGCACAGCTTCTGCAAATGGCACCACACGAACTGTAAGTGGAAATATAAACATCATTGGTAGAGCCGCGGGCGGATCCTCCGGAAATATAGCCATTGCAATTGATGGAGACGGCAACAGACATGTTTTTGCTGCAACAGGTTCAGGTACTATTTCTGTGGATGGACTCGCATCTGGCCCTTCACAAACGGATGTACGCATAACAAACGTCGACATGCTTTCTGCAAGTGGAGCAATTACAATCACGGCAAAAGGAAATAGTGGTGTAAGTGTTGGTGGTTATGCCATTGGAAACGGATTGTATTTAGGAAAGAAAGCTGGAAGTTTGGTGACAAGCTCAACGAGTAATATTTCGATAATTACGAATAATTTAAGCACTAGTTCAAAGCCATTGGCAGTTGATGGAACTGGAGAATTCGTTATTGAACCTTACTCAGCAAGTTTCGCATCCGCATTTACCTTGAATTCAACTCAAACTATAGCAAGTACTTTAGGTGGTCTACGCATCGGAAAATCTGGTAACACAGCAGATATTACTATTTCAACTGCGCAGTCCATTAACGGCCCGATAACGCTACATGGTGGAACACTAGGATTAAGCGCCGCACTAACAACCACTAATGCGAGTACAGGTAATATCGGATTGAACGGCACAACACTATCAGGGAATTCCAATTTAACTTTAGCCTCTGGTCGTACAGCTACCATGAATTTAAGTTCTGCAGCGAGTTATTCAGGAACCATTTCTGGTTCTACAAGTAATTTTGTGAAATCAGGTATCGGAACCTTGACTTTGACCGGAGCAAACACCTACGATGGTACAACCACTGTTTCTGCCGGAAGTTTGATCCTGAATCGGACTGGTGGTTCAACATTGGCTTCGGCGGGCGATTTAGCATTGACTGGTGGAAATTTAACGGTAAGTACAGCGCAAACATTGAATGACGTCAATGTCAATTCCGGAACACTCACTACCAATGCTGGAATCAGTTTTACCGTGGATGGAACCTTCGCAGGAGGAGGAACTTTAGCTAACAACGGAACATTCATTCTTTTGGGACCGGCGACCTTGCCTGGCGCCCCTTTTATGGCTGTTCCAGTGACGTTTCCTGGTGCATCGACAACTATATCAGCGATGAACAATCTAACCATAAACAATTTATATGATGTAGAATTGGATAAAGATATTGCAGTAACCGGGACCCTAAGTTTGGCTGCAGGTACCTTCAATTTACTTTCTAAAACATTAACAGTTTCTGGTAATGTGACGCGTTCAAGTGGATCAATCGATGCAGACCAAGGTAACGTTGTTTTTAGCAATGCTTCAAACATCAGTTTACCTACCTCAATTTTCAGCGGTACAGTAGCTGGTTTAAGCAAAACCTCAGGTGCCGGAACCGTAACAATGAACGACCATTTAACGGTAACAGGTGACTTAAGTACAACAGCAAGTACTGGTGCCTGGATCATGGCGTCGTCCAAACAATTGACGGTAAATGGCACCCTCACCAACAACGGTATCTTCACACTCAAAGACGGCGCTACTTTTGTGCCAGGCACGAGTGGTACAAGTGTATTAGGAACGGGTACATTTAACGTAGAAAAGCAACTCACTGGCAACGCCACTACTTGGGATAGCCCCAACAATGTGGGCCGTTTTTGGTACATGGGCGTACCAATGAACAGCGTAGCAAGAAGCAGTTTTGGTACACAAGGCGCAACCACCAACAGAGTGTGGTCTTATAGTGAAGTGACAAAACAATACACAGAAATAAGCTCGAGTTCAGCTCCTTTAACTGGCGGCACAGGTTATGTTCACCGCAGAAACGACAACAATCTCTTTACTTTTAGCGCTACTGGTACGGACGGCTTGCGCGGTACCGACCTTACCTTAAGTGGCCTCACGCGCACGTCTGGGAGTTCTGTTGGCTTTAATTTGGTTGCCAATCCTTATATGGCATATCTAGATTGGGATGCGATCACCAAAACCAATGTAGAAGAAACGTACTACATCCGTTCTCACAACAGTAATTCAAACGACATCAGTGCACTCATTACCTTTAATGGAAGCAGCAATGTTTTAACAAATAATTCCAGTTTGACGCTTTCTGCAGCGCAAATGAACTACATTGCACCACTACAAGCCATTTGGGTACGCGTTGGCCCGAATTCTGGTACAGGCTCATTGACTATGACGCGCAGTATGCTCTCGCACCAAACGGGCAACCCGGGCCTCAAAACCTCAACAGTATTCCCAACTTTAGCCCGCGTCAACCTTCTAGACGGTGCGCGCTTTGATCAAATGCTCGTGTACCTCAATCAGGATATGAGTAATGCTGTAGACCAATACGACTCTGAAAAGATGTTCGTAAGTGGCGCCCCGCAACTCTACACCATGGTGGCAGGCAAGAAGCTCGTGATGAACGGCCTAAATAGCAACAAAAAGAAAATTTCTGTGCCGCTTTACCTTGAGTTGCCAACCTCTAAAGTTTATGAACTCCAACTTTCTGAATACCTTTTAGAAGACGGCCTCATCCTTTTAGAGGACAAACAAGAAGGTACCATCCAAGACTTCACCATCAACGATACCTATGCATTCTATGGCAACAGCGGTGTGCTTAGCAACCGTTTTGTATTGCATTTCTACATGCCAGATGCTGCAATTACAGCGCAAGGCCCGAGCAACAGTTGGGTGGAGCAAGAAACGAGCTACACCGAAGGTGGAAATGTTCAAATTACAGCCGACTCAAAAGGTAAAGTGCAAATTAGTTTAGACCAAGCCGAAACTGATAAGGCAGAAGGCACAGTGCAAGCAACTGATGCCAACGGACGCGTGGTTTATTCTGGAGCACTTGAAGGCCAAGTTACTATGCTCGAACTAAACGTTCCGTCAGGTGTTTATTACCTCACAGTTCAGAGTGGAAACATGATCGAGAAGAAGAAAGTATTTATCCAAGACTAAGTACCAATGAAAA
>JAIXXP010000102.1 GCA_027490665.1 Cryomorphaceae bacterium
AAACACGATATGTTGACCAACATGAAAAACAAGTACGACTTAAAAAATCCGGTTTACATTGGCGATACTGCAAGTGATGAAGCAGCATGCAAGCAAGCCAATTTGGATTTTATTCATGTCTCCTACGGATTTGGAACAACCGTTAACAAGTGCTTAAGTTTCGATTCTTTTGCGGCGTTTGTCGGTTACGCCAACACCAAAAGTTGAATTCCCAAAACCTTTTCTATTTTCACTAGGCTTTCCAGCGTAAGGTTTTCTGAACCTCTGACAATTTTTGAAACTTGTTGCGGACTTACGCTCATTTGATTGGCAAATTCTTTCTGACTCCAGCCTAATTCATCAAGCTTGTCTAACACTTTTATTGCAATGGCTTGGGAAATTTCCAAATGAGGTTTATTTGCAATCCTATTTTTTATTCGTTGATAGGTTTTCGTCTTCTCCGGAGAAACTAAAGTTTGGAATTTTTCTTTCATGGCTTAATTGATTTCAAAAACATATTCATTTATCGCATCTGAATCTAGAATACCTTGGTTTATTAGGAAACTCTTGACTTGGTGGAGTGTGTATAATTCTTTCATGGTTTCAGGATGTTCCTGCATAGTTCTTTTCAATTTAATTGCGCCTCCGGTAATCAAAAAGCAATTTGACTCTATTTTGATTGCATAAATACGAAGAAACTTTTGCGATCCAAATTTTCCTTTTTGTAACGAAAGTACTTTGTCTAAAAATTCTGAATTAGACAAAGGCCTAAAGAAGTAATTCAGTTCAACATCTCTATTTATAACCCGCAACATTACATCATCAATTTCACCTACTTCTTTGGTGATGTTTTTGATAAAACTAATTTGATCATTTATTTTGTTGACCGAAGCATAGTTTCTTAAGAACTCAACTGAAGTCCAGTTTTCTATATTTCTATCAAATTCATTTTCTAGATCTTTATCCAAAATTACTGCGTACAAATGTCCCGGAAACACCTCTGCAAATATATCGACAATTTTCATTTTATCAACTTATAGGTTTATTTTATTTAAAAAAAATATCTTCCTGTAAATCTCCTGATAAAAAGGAAGAAACTATTCAGTAGTATTTCGGACTCTTACATCACAATTCTCAAAATATTTAGTTAACTTTATTAACTAATTTATACATAAGAGTAAATGGAAACTTCATACAACCCAACTGACGCCATTCAGACCATTGAGCAATCAATCAAAGAAATAAGTGCCTTGCCAACTGGTGCCGCTTACTATTTCAAGCTGTGGGGGCTTATTTTAAGCAGTTTTTACGCCATTCAATTCATTGCCCAACAAACAGATTCTGCCACATGGAATCTGATTCAAAATTTTTCTTGGCTGCTCTTTGTCATTGGAGGCATCGCATCTGGGGTTCAAAATAAACGCGATCAACAGACCGAGCAATTTGAACATTTTCTGGATCGTGTCTATTTCTATGCCTTCATTTCTTTTGCCATTTCGGTTGCGGTCATACAATTATATGCTAGTTTGAAAAATAACCAACTCAACTACACCCTCTTCCCGCTTCTATTGGGTATGACCATCATCTGCACTGGAGGAATAGCTAAATATTACCTTTCTGTTGCGCTCGGAGTTATTTGTTGCGCTTTAAGTGTAGTCAATTTGTTTGTTGCGGTGGAGTTTGTTGCTTTGATTGCTGCCATAGCTGCTTTTATTGGCTCTTTCTTGACCGGTTATTTCATGAAGAACAGAAATGTTTAAGCCTCTAGACCCCTTACTTCATTCACAACTTCGGCTCGCCATCGTTTCTTTGCTTTCACATGTTGAATCTGCTGAGTTTGTATTTCTGAAAGAAAAAACAAAAACCAGTGCCGGAAATCTGAGCCTTCAACTTTCCAAGCTCCAAGAAGCTGGTTATGTGAACATTGATAAAGGTTTTAAAGGCAAGTATCCGCTCACTACTTGCAAACTCACTGAAAAAGGCAGGGCTGCATTTCTTAGTTATATTGAGGCCCTTAAAGATTACATCGGTTAATTTTTCGATAAAAAGTATAATTTATTTTACAATATGTAAATTATGTTTTACATTTGACGAAAATTAAACGCTATGAAAACTTATTTATTACCCTCAAAATTCTTGGTTCCGAGTGGAATCATTTTTTATGCAAGTGTGCTGCTTGGTGTGCTTTTTATCGTCTTTCCCGACCTATCTCAAAATCTGAGTATCGAGCTAAGTGTTCCTAATTTCTTCTGGAAAGATGCCGATAATCTGCTCGTTGAGAAAAGCTTTTGGATCCAAAACAACATGATCGATGAGTTACTGACGCTCCTCCTTGTTGGTTCTGGCCTGATCCATTTATTTTCGAAAGAAAAACAGGAAGATGAATTCATTATGCAGTTGCGTTTTCATGCCATGAAATGGTCTTACCTGCTTAACTTTACAGTGCTGGCTATTGGCAGCTTATTGGTATATGGCCTACCGTATTTCAATATGATGTTATTTTGTTTATTTAGCCAGTTGCTGTGTTACCACCTTGTTTTTAGAATTTTTGTCCTGCAACACCTGCGCAAATGAAGAATACCATCAAAATCAATAGAACCATTCAGGGCTTGTCGCAAGAACAACTCGCCAAAGCCGTTGAGGTATCTCGGCAAACGATCAATGCCATTGAAAACAACAAGTATTTTCCTTCGCTCGAATTGGGCCTGAAGCTCTCGCAAATTTTGAAATGCAGTGTAAACGAGCTTTTTAGCTTGGATTGAGGAGGGTTTGACAATAAATTGAAAAAAAGCCCTAAATTTGAGTGTGATGACTAATCAAATCCAACAAAAGCTCCAAGAAATCATATCGTTGTGTAAAGCACATCATGTCATTTCTTTTGCTCTTTTTGGTTCAGCAACCAGAAATGAGCTCCATGAAAACAGTGATTTTGATTTTTTAGTCCAATTTTCTGAAGACCTTCATGTCTTAGATTATGCTGATAACTATTTTACTTTAAGTGATCAACTAAAGGCCTTGCTCGGTCGAAACATTGACCTTGTGTCAGTAAAGTCTTTAAAGAACCCGATATTAATTGAGGAAATCAATCGTTCAAAAGTAGAGTTGTATGCAGCCTAAACTTTTGAAATATATTCTTGATATCGAGAGTATTATTCAAGAAATTGAAAAGGTCAAGCAGCTTACCCAGAATAACTTTAATACTTTTCGTTCAGAGATACTTTACCAAAGAGCAATTGAAAGAGATCTTGAAATCATTGGTGAGGCAATCAGAAAAATGATTGAAATTGATCCAAATATTCAAATTTCATCAGCTAAAAACATCATTGGCCTAAGAAATATCATTTCTCATGCATATGATTCTGTTGAACCTGAATTATTATGGGGTATCATTCAAAATAATATACCGGTCCTGAATAAAGAAGTTATTCTTTTAAAGAATTTATAAAGTCCCGGCTATCATCTACCGAAACAACCACTGGCTCAAACCCCGATGTTTGAATCAGGAGCAATTCATTTTTTGCTTTGGCCATGACCCTCACCTGCCCGAAGCCTGCGAGGTTATAGTAGCCATAGTAGCCGAGGAGCCCATGGATACCTACTTTGCGGCGCAAGTCTGAGAAGTCGATGATTTCGATTTTTTCGATGGATTCTTTACTGATGCGGATATCTCCAGCTAATCTTTTGAGAATGAGGTCCTTTTCATTTTGTTGAATTTGATGCGGAATCAAAAAAAATGAGCCGAGACTTGATATCAAAAAGATGAAAGTCATGCTTACTTGGAATACCCAGCCAGTGTTGGCAACAAACAAGACAAATAGGAGCGCTAAGAAAAGCAAAGGTAAAAACCAAACGGTTTGGCGATCGTAGCTAGAAGGAATCACGTTTTTGGACATATGGTAAATGTACAAAAAATGCAACTATTCTATCACCAAACTGCGTGTTTGGTCGCCCACTTTTAAAAGATAAATACCAGAAGTTAAGTGACTGACAACAAAGTGAGTAGCCTGTGCATCTTGAAGTGCGATTCGCTGCAGCACTTTTCCTGTAGGGTCATAAAGCAAGGCTTCTTTGGCGTTTGAATAGTTTTCGATTTCAATACTTTCACTGCTCGGATTCGGGTACAGGGAGAATATGGGGCTTGCATTCGAATTTTGTTCATCTAGAC
>JAIXXP010000035.1 GCA_027490665.1 Cryomorphaceae bacterium
GATTTTTTCGATATGTATTCGTCGTTGACAACACAAAAAGTCATAGATCAATCTCTACCGAATAATTTTATCAAACAATATCATCAGTGGTTAAATAATATTGATACTTCATTTGCGCAACAATATTGGACGAATTATTTGTCTTCTGCCGAATTAAGCCCGATTACACCTAAGTTATTAGATTCGGCTGATTCTTCAGCTTATGACAGGCGTGAGCATATTTCAGCCATTCCGTTGGAGTTGTTGAGAAAGATTCGAGAAGTGGCAAGTTTCAGGTCTTTATCTGTCACCTCAATACTCCATTATGGTTGGTCGGTACTTCTTGCCAAGTACACCAATAATTCCTCAGTTTCCTTTGGTACTGTAGTTTCCGGTAGAGATATCCCAGTAAATGGAATAGAGCAGGCGGTTGGTCTATTCATCAATACTATTCCAATTGTTGTGAATTTTAACTTAAATGAATCTCATTACAATGCAACCCATGCTATAATGAGGCATTTAAGTAATGAGGATGATGTTAATGATCTCAGCTTTAGTGAGATAATATCTTGCAGTGAATTTGGAGTAAACCTCATTGATCATGTACTTGTTTTTGAGAATTTCCCTGATTTTTCTGAAGAAATTACCTCCATACTCAATAGAAATGGTAATTCTTTCGATATAGTTAACAAGACAATCCGGGAGTTCAATCAATCAAATTATAATCTTTCATTAGCATTCCTTTTCAGTGACCAGGAGACGGTACATTTGAAATTTGTGTACAATGAAAATAAAATAAGTACTGAATACATAAAGCAAGTTGAAAAACACTTGAATAAAGCTCTTTTAAGTATAGTTGAAAACGATGAGGGTAGTATATCTAATGTCGATATTCTTGACACCGATGAAGAAAGAGAAATAATTTCCCTCAGCAGCGGTGAAAAATTTGATTTAAACCCGAATTTAACGATACTTGATTACTTTAAAAAGTATGTGGAGGAACAACCTGAGAAGGTTGCACTTATTGTAGGAAATAAATCATATACCTATTTTGATTTACATACTATGTCCAATCAGTTTGGGCATTATTTAATTGATAATTACAATCCTAGTAAAGATCAACTAATTCCGGTAAAACTAGATCGAACGGAATGGTTTTTCATTTCCATACTTGCTATACATAAAATAGGTGCAGCCTATGTGCCTATTGAGCCTGGGTATCCCCAATCTCGAATAGATTACATTCTCCATGATACAAAATCAATCTTTCACATAGATGATTTAGAGATTGAATCATTTAACCTTCAACGCAGTTTATATTCCAAAGAAGAGGTTTCTATTGAAGTGAGCGGCGAAAGACTTGCCTATTGTATATACACCTCTGGTTCAACAGGCAATCCTAAAGGCGTGTTGATTAACCACAAAATGTTGTTAGCTTCAAATGTAGCACGCCTGCATTATTATGACAACAGCACTATGCAAAAGGGCTTGCTTTTGTATTCATTCGCATTCGATAGTTCTGTAAACCTAACCTTTAAAATGCTTGTGTCCGGGGGTACAATAGTACTTTATCCAAACAATGAAATCCATCTTGATAAAATCATTTCATTGATTAACGACAAACAAGTTGATACCATAACAATACCACCAGGGCTTCATGACATTTTTCTTGAATCTGAAGTTTGTCCTACGCTCAGAAACATTATAGTTGCTGGAGAGGAATGCAGACCTGATTTGGTAACCAAACATTATCAAAAATACTCAAAGGCTGTACTTTATAATGAATATGGCCCGACCGAATGCACAGTTTGGTCAACAGTTCATAGGACATCTTTCGTAAACTACACAAAAGTTCCTATTGGAGGCCCTATTGCTAACACGCTTAATCTCGTCATTGACAGATGGGGATACCTCATGCCTTTCGGACTAAAAGGAGAGTTATGTATTGCAGGACCTACGGTAGGAAAAGGCTATCTAAACAACGAGCAGTTAACAAATGAGAAGTTTATTTGGTCTGAAAAGTATGGAATTAGGTATTACAAAACGGGTGATATCTGTTTTTGGAATAATGGCTCTGAGCTCATTTTCAACGGCAGAAGCGATAATCAAATTAAGATAAGGGGTTACCGAGTTGAACTTGGTGAAATTGAGTCGGTAGTTGCTGGAATTCAGGGCATTCAAAATGCTGCTGCCATTGTCAAGGGTGAGGCTGCTGATAAACAAATAGTTTGTTTCTATGTTGGCGAGATTGATCAGCATCAGGTTGTTGAAGAAATCAGAAGGCGTTTACCTGATTATATGGTTCCGTCAGTTGTTTCAAAGTTAGATGAAATGCCATTAACTCCACATCTGAAGATTGATGTCAAATACTTGCTGGAAAGTTTGGTTTCAGACACAGAATCCAAGGATTATTTGGAGTTTAATGAATACGAAAAACACCTTGCTGATATATGGTCAATGGTGTTAAAGAAAGAAGTCAAAAAAATTGCATACAACTCAGATTTTTTTGCTTTGGGTGGAGACAGTATTAAGGCAATTATGCTGATTTCACAGTTGAGAAAGTTTGGATTAGAAATCAAGATTTCTGAAATAATGGAAAATTCCATCTTTTCAGATATGTGCAAAAAATTAAAGGTAACAACTCGAGAAATTAACCAAAGCCAAGTGTCTGGTCAATTTCCTCTGTTGCCGATGCAAAAGATGTTCCTTGGCAATGAGTTTATTGAGGGGGAACCAAAGGATAAAAATTATTTTCTTCTAGGTAATTTATATGAGTTAAATGAAGTTGTTAAAAAAGAACATTTAGAAACAGCATTTCAGAAGTTATTTGAGCATCATGATTCCTTGAGGGCCAGTGTATTGGTTTCAAACAATGACTTAAGTCAACTTTTTGAGAACAAAAACAGCGCATTATATCACATTCATGAATTTGATTTTTCTCAAGTCGAAATTAACAGCGCAAAAAAATTAGTTTCAGAAAAAATCGACGAATTAAATAAGAATATAGACATCTTTAATGGCCCTGTTACTGTACTTGCCGTTTTTAATCTCAAGGAATGTAATATGCTGTATTTTTCAATACATCATATGTTTACAGATCTTGTTTCTTGGAGAATCCTTACAGAAGACCTCAATCAGCTTTTGGAACAAGCTGTAAAAGGTCAAAAAATAGACTTACCATCAAAAACAGATTCAGTTGTTTATTGGTACCAGCAAATATTAAAGTTGCTAGATGATGGTGTTTATGATCCTAGTATAGCACATTGGGTAAATATTGAAGAAACAAAATCAGAACGTTTAAATACCACTTCTCCAAACGAAGTATTATTAAGTTCCCAAGACCATTTAACCATTCAATTTACTGAGAAAGAAACAAGTTTTATTAAAGACCTGTATGGTGGTAGTCGTTACTATGACATTGAAAGTATTTTGTTTTATGCGCTTGGCCGCACTTTTTATGATTTATTTGGACTAAAGACTGTAAAGGTTAATCTTGAAGGGCATGGGCGAGACAATACTGCGGCAGATTTTGATATAAGTAGAACCGTAGGATGGTTTACTAGTTCATATCCTGTTTTATTGCATTTTTCATCTGAAAACGAGCTAGATGCTTTATTGAATTTTCAATACCAACTGGAAAATATACCAGATAACGGCACATCCTATTCTTGGTTGAAGCAGACCGGTAAATTCTCCTCAGGAGGAGAAATTGCCAATCCATTCATTGATTTCAATTATCATGGAGAGTATGATGACAGCCAAAATGAATCCTCTTTGTTAAAGATTCATCATTCTATTGATTTTAATGATGATGGAAAAAACCTTAAGCGTAAGGCTGATTTTATATTGAATGCAAAAATTCAGGATGGTGTATTAAAAATTGATTTAGCATATACGAATCAGGAGAAATTTGAAAATAGGAAAACAGATTTTGTTTCATGTTTTAAAGAAAAGATCCTAGGATTACTCAGTAAAATAGAAATTGAGAATCTTGACAACCTTATTGCACTTAAACAAAAATATCCTGAAATCTCATTTGAAAGAATCAGTTCTTTAGTGAGCGTTCACGGCGAAATTGAAGACCTATACGCTTTAACGCCAATGCAGCAAGGCTTATTCTATCTAAATGCTTCAGGAGTGCACAAAGAGGCTTATTTTGAGCAATTTGAGTATTTGGTAAACGGCTTTATTGATATAGATATTTATAAAAGTGCCTTCGATGTTTTAATTGAGCAGCACGATGTATTAAGGGCGGTTTTCACTGAAGACCAAAATGGAAAGCCTATACAAATTATTAAACGAAAGATTTCACCAGAATTTGTTTTTACGACCGTAGATAGTAACGAATTCGAGAACAAGATTCATTCTTATAAAGAAGGTGAGGTACAAAAAGGCTTTGAACTTGAAAACGGCCCGCTGTTAAGGATCAATGTGATTCATGATGGATTGCAGCGCTATTTTGTGTTGTGGAACAGTCACCACATCATTCTTGACGGTTGGAGTATGGCCATTCTATTTGAATCCTTTAAGAAAATTTATCATTCACTTATAACTGGTATCGGTATTGAATTTGGTGAATCTCCGAAATTCGGAGCATACGTTCGGCACATTACACCTTTATGCAACCAGGATGCAACTGAATTTTGGGAAAACAGACTTGACGGTTATGAAAATGAAATTCAATTTCCAGGATATAAACCAGATAGCCTAAAACCATATCAATATCGGGAAGAAATTATCGAATTACCTGCAGATTTAAGTGAAGCCCTGCAAGCCATTTGCACTAAAAATAAGGTTACGCTGAATAGCCTAATGCAAGTATTATGGGCATTGATTCTCTCCAAATATAATAATGTGAGCGATGTTGTATTTGGCTTTATTGTTTCGGGTAGAAACGTATCAGTGAATCAGGTTGAGCAGATGGTAGGATTGCTGATTAATATGATTCCAATCCGAATCACACATCAAAAAGACGATACATTTACAAAACTTTTAGGTCGTGTTCAGGCTGAATACCTTGAAAGTTTGAATTATCATTTTAGTCATATATCTGAAATTCAAAATCTAACACTATTAAGAAATTCCCTTATAAACCATTTTACAGTTTTTGAGAATTACCCAGAAAATGACCTTGACTTATATAGTGATATTCACTCGGTAGATACCAATTCAATCGTTGTTTCAGAACAAAACAATTATGATATAAGCTTGATTTTTGAGCCCGGTCAAACCATCAAAATTAAAATTTGTTACAACGAAAGTACTTTTGAAAAGTGGAGTATACCAAACCTAAGTGCACATTGGAAAAGTGTTGTAAGGTGGGTTCTAGATAATCCCGAAACGACCTTAGATAAACTTGTACTATCTACCGATTTTGAATTGAATCATTTAAAGAGCCTAATGAGCTCACTGCATGTTAGTTATCCGCAAACGGACACCATTCTGTCAATTTTTGAGGGTGTCTGTCAGAAGCATGCTGATCGAACTGCCTTAGTTTTTGAAAATGTGGAGATTTCCTATGGAGAATTAAATTTATGGACAAACAAACTTGCTCATTATTTACAAACATTCCATAATGTTCAAAAAGGAGACTTTGTAACAATTCTTCTTCCAAGGGGGGAGTGGTCAATAATTTCAATTATTTCCCTCATCAAATGCGGTGCGGTATATGTACCAATAGATGTTAATTATCCTGAAGAGAGAATTGAATATATAAAAGATGATTGTAATTCCAATTTGACCATTGATGGAAATTTAATCAGGCAGTTTTTATCAGAACATGAGCATATAGAGCCAGATTTTTTATCATTACAAATCTCACCTGATGACACCCTTTAC
>JAIXXP010000031.1 GCA_027490665.1 Cryomorphaceae bacterium
CTTACATTTTGATAAAATACATCGAGGTCTTGTAAGATTCTGGCCTTGACTTTTTTGTCTGGTGCGCCGCGTTCGATTTTGAGTTTGATTTCTTTGAGGAATTTATTTTGAATGCGCTTGATGATTGGGAACTCAGGCCCAAGTACGCGTTCTTTGAAGACGTCGCGTAGCTGCTTTGCTAAAAACAAGGCTCCTTCATTGACAACTTCTTCTTTTTCGTGCTTAAGGGTGAGTTGGACAATTTTGTAATAGGGTGGATAGAAAAAGCGTTCGCGCTCCTCGATTTCAACCTCGTAAAAACCAATGAAGTCATGGGCCATTACGCGTTCGAGTACCCAATGTTCGGCTTGGGCGCTTTGAATTACCACCTTTCCTTGTCTTTCTTTGCGACCTGCGCGGCCTGCCACCTGAGACATCAGTTGAAAAGCGCGTTCATAGGCCCTGAAGTCGGGGCGGTTGAGTAGCATGTCGGCATCTAAAATACCTACCAAAGAAACGTGGTCAAAATCGAGACCTTTGGTTACCATTTGGGTGCCAATTAAAACGTCGATGCGGCGCTGTGAGAAGTCGTCGATGATGTCTTCGTAGGCGTTTTTGGAGCGCGTGCTGTCGAGGTCCATGCGCTTAAAGACCGTATTCGGAAAAAGGAGTTGTAGTTCGTCTTCAATTTTCTCGGTTCCAAAACCGATCATGCGCAAGCGGTTGCTGCCGCAATTGGTGCAAGAACCAATGGGTGGAGTAGTGTAGCTGCAATAATGGCACTTGAGCATATTGCTGTGCTTGTGGTAGGTCAGGCTGACATCGCAGTGTTGGCAGCGGGGTGTCCAGGCACAAACCTCACAAGACCAAATTGGGGTATAGCCGCGGCGGTTTTGAAACAGAATGATTTGCTCTTTTTTGGAGAGCGCAAGTTTCATTTCGTCGAGCAATAAACTTGAGAAATGCGACTGCATGTTTTTAAGGCGTTTCTCTCTTTTAAGGTCGGCGCAAAGCATGAGGGGCAACTGCAGACCTTTATATCGTTCGGAAAGTTGTACCAAATGGTATTTCCCTTGTTTGGCGTTGGTGTAAGATTCTATGGAAGGAGTTGCCGAACCCAAGAGTACTTTTGCATCGTGCAGTTTGGCAAGCACAATAGAAGCATCGCGGGCGTTGTAGCGCGGGGAGGGGTCGTATTGTTTAAAAGAGGCTTCGTGTTCTTCGTCTACAATCACCAAGCCGAGGTCGGCAAATGGCAAGAAAACTGAACTGCGTGCCCCAACAATGATTCTAAACTTATTGGGGTCATTGGCTAGTACGTGGTTCCAGATTTCAATGCGTTCGTTCTGATTGAAACGGGAGTGGTAAACACCAACGAGGTCGCCAAAGTAGTGTTGCAAGCGCCCAATGAGTTGGGTGGTGAGTGCAATTTCTGGGATCAGAAACAATACTTGTTTGCCGAGGTCTAGGTATTGCTGGATGAGCTGAACGTAAATTTCGGTTTTGCCCGAGCCCGTAACGCCATAAAACAGACAAACTTCTTTTGACTCGAAACCTGTTTCAATTTGTTGAAGCGCTACCTGCTGCACCTCAGTAAGTGGTTTAAATGCGCCTTTGCCCTCGCCAACACTAGCATGTCGGTCCACTTGCAGGCGTTCAATATGCAAAACGCCTTGTTTTTCTAGGGTTGCTAAAGCGGATGCACTCACTTCATGTTTCAGCAAAAGGGTTTTGGAAACTGGTGCAGCCAAACCACCTGATTCAGTAGCTAATTGAATGAAGCGGAGCATGGCGTGCAGTTGTTTTTCGGCACGTGCTTTTCTTTCTAGGGTATTGAGGAAGCTGCTGAGTTGCTCTTCTTGCTGAAAATCCGAATGCAGAAAAATGAAGAGCTGTGTTTTTGGGGTGTAGCGTTCCTGTACTTCTTCGGCTCCTGCAATGAGTTTGAGTTCTAGTAGTTTCTTGAGGTAAGGTTGTATAGTTTTGATACCTAGCCGCTCAGCAATTTCTTTGGAGCTCATTTGAGCCTGAATTTCTAGGAGGTCTAGTATTTCTTCAGCACGCGCACTGAGTTCGGGTTTTTGCAGTGGTGCGTCTGGGTGCAGACAAAATTTGGATTCGCTGGCCAGCTTGAAATTTGCCGGTAAGGCGGCGTTCATGACGTCGCCAATCGGCGCCATGTAATAAGTACTTACCCAATCCCAGAAAGCGAGTTGCTTGCCTGTGATAATGGGTTGTTCATCGAGGATAGTATCGATGTATTTGGCTTGGTAATTTTGAGGTACGTTCGAATGAACGTTTGTTACTAAACCGGTTAGGAGTTTGTTTTTTCCGAACGGAACCAATACGCGCAATCCACTGCGCATTTGTGCATTGAATTCAAAAGGAACGCGGTAAGTGAAAACCTGCCGCATCGGGACTGGCAGCAAGACATCGGCAAAGAGTGTCTGGCGCTCAGTCATTTAGTTACATGCAAAAGACTCCTCTTGCCCCACTACGTTGTCACCTGGATGGTTGGAGCAAAATAGGAGAAATCCTGTAATTGGGCCATTACAGAGTTCTCGGGTCGATTTTTTATCGATGGCTCTGATATAGGCTTGTTGCGGAGAAGTATAGAATGGTTTGTAGTAAGTAACGGTCTGACGCGAAGAGAAAATACCGACTACGCGCTTGCCGTTGCTTACACTCAGGTTTGTAAAGGTTGGTTTGGTTTGTGCCAAACTGGAGCTCGGTGAATTGACACTCATGTAGTTGTAGAGGTCTTCTGCACCGCCAGTTAAAATGACACGCATGGCTTTAAATGTGCGTTTGTCTACGCTTGGGTTGCTACTCACATTCGCTTTGATGAGATCGTAGAACGTACGACCCACAGCTGAATAGGTTCGAGAAGTATAGGGCTCTGCTGCCGCTTCTCCGAGTTTCCAGCGGAAGGATTTCTCTGTAACGGTAGTGCCAACATGCTCATTAAATAGTACGTCTAGGTGCGCGCTTGTTATGTAGGAGTTGCCGGTATTTGAGACGGCTATGCCGGTTGAAATATATTCTCCTGGATCGTCGGCAAACTTGAATGTGAAGTTTTGAGAGGCAGAAGGGGAGGTCATGCCGTGCACAAGTTCGGTTTCGCCGTTCACTTCGAATTCTCCTCCGTTGATGATGGCTTTAAAGCGATAGGTAGCGGTTGGGATGAGCGAACTCAATTGCGGATTTGGTGACGTTTGAATAGCTTCTAATGGGCCTGTCGGTAAAGTTTTGAAGTAAAAAACTTTTTGCTCTGGGCCGTAGAAAAGGCCGTTGGTGTCTTTGTCTTGAATAATGGTATCTTGAAGAGCCCAAGTACGGGTAACCTGACCATTTACAACTTCACTAACGGTTGCATCGACCTGTTCAAAGTAACTTGAATCGGGAATTTGAGCGATGTCTAGGGCAGAACCAGGGCCAATAAACGCACGTGTGATTTTGACAAAGTGAAGGGAGTCAGCTTGATCGAGTAAGCCATAAACAACAGCAGTTTCGACGAAGTCACCGTCTAGGATGATGTCTTCTTCACAGGAGTTTAGTAAAAAAGCACCAACGAATACTAAGGAGAGGAGTTTTAAAAAGCGCATGGACTAAGATACGAAATTTTATGGTGTTTGAATCGGTTGTGGCATAGCGGTGTTTGGTGCTATTGCTTTTTCGATTGCCATGAGTTCCATTTCAAAAATAAGTGGAGAGTAAGGTTTGATGTTGGCACCTTGCGGTGGGTTACCTGCATAGCCAAGTTCTTGTGGCACAAATAAGCGGATTTTAGTACCAACACTCATGAGTTGAACGCCTTCGGTCCAGCCGGGGATAACTTCATTTAGACCAAAGCTGATGCCTTCTCCTGCTGGCGACTGATCAAAGATGCTGCCGTCGGGATTCATGCCGATGTAGCTCATTTTAACACGGGCATCGCGGCCTGGCTTAGGTCCTTTGCCTTCTTTGATGACCATGTATTGTAGGCCACTAGCAGTTGTTTTGATGCCAGGTTTGTTTTTATTCGCTGCCATGAACGCCTCACCCTCCGCTTTGTAGCCTTCGGTGATTTTTTGGTATTTATTGTTCATTAAAGCTTCAAAACCGGCCATGATTTTTTTGCGGTCGAGGCCTTTTAATGCTTCAGCATCTTTTTTATTGAGCCCGTCAGCAAAGCCTTTCTTTACGAAGTCACTGTTGATGAGTGCTTTTGCGTCGAGTTCTTCAAAATAGTGATCAAAGCGCTCGCGGTTGATTTTACCTACGGCAAAAGAACCTTGGTCTAGGTATTTTTCGTTGAAGTTTTTGCCCGTTTGTCCGAGGAGAAGTTCGAGGTCTTTGTAGTATTTTTTGAGCTCCGCTTCTTTGACCGGTGTTTCAAAACCTTCAATCATTTTTTCTTTGTCCATTTTTGTAAATGGATCCTGTGTAATGAAAGGTTTAGCGATCTCTACACCTAATAAATAGGAGTAGCGTTCTTTGTCAGTTTTGAAGGTAACGACGTCATTGCCGCAAGCAAACAAAGTAAATATTAAGGCAATTAGGGCAAGAAATTTCATAGTTAGATTTGTATTAGGCAATAGAAATAAGTTCGACGTCAAAAATTAGCGCCGCATATGGTTGTATTGCACCTCCAGGATGCGGGTTGGCACCATAGGCCAATTCTTGTGGAATAGACAAGCGGTATTTGGAGCCTTCTGGCATGAGTTGTAGGGCTTCGGTCCAGCCGCGAATGACTTGATTGACACCAAAAGTGGCAGGCGCTCCTCTTTGTACTGAGCTGTCAAAGACAGTGCCGTCGATGAGCGTTCCGTGGTAATGAACAGTAACTTGGCTTGTTGGGCCTGGCTTAGCGCCGTTGCCTTCTTCCAAAATTTCGTATTGTAAACCGCTTTCAGTGGTGTGCACTTCAGGGCGTTTGGCGTTATCGGCTAAAAAAGCTTCTCCAGCAACTTTATTGACCTCGTATTTTTTGGTTTTCTGTGTGTCGAGGAAACGTTGAATATGAAGGTTGGCTTCTTCGGGGCTCATGAGGGGTTCTTCGCCATTGAAGATAGTACGCATGCCTGCCAAAACTTGATCGAGGTCAAGAGAGGAGAGGTCTTGCTGTGCTAAACTTTCGGCGATGCTCATGCCAACGCCATACGATGCTTTTGATTTATCTGCTTCCATGGATTCTAAAAACGCGAATTTACCGAAAAAAGACCTCTTATTGCGCTACTCCGTCAAATAAAATCTTGAAACATTTGATGTGCTTTTGCGTATAAACGCCTCGATGATACAAGAATACTCTTTTTCTTACCGCTTGGCTCCCTCAATTACAGATTTATCTGAACAGGATCAAGCTTTAGTAACGGCCGCCCAAGCCGCGCTAACGAGGGCGTATGCGCCGTACTCAAAGTTTCAAGTAGGAGCCAGCGTTTTGTTGCAAAGTGGGCTTGTTATCGAAGGGAACAATCAAGAGAATATCGCCTATCCGTCGGGTTTGTGTGCCGAAAGAGTGGCGCTTTTTTATGCTGGCGCGAATCATCCGAACGATCCAATTATCAAAATTTGTATTGCGGCTGAGGGCGACTTAACCTCAAATGATTCTTATATTTCACCTTGCGGTCCGTGCAGGCAAGTGATGTTAGAAAGTGAAAGTCGCCAAACCCAACCCATAGAGGTGTTGCTTGTTCAGAAATCAGGTAAAGTTTTGTTCTTAAATACAGTTCAAAACTTATTGCCATTTGGCTTTTCTAAGTAGTGTTAATTCAAACGAGCGTGTTATCTTTGTAGTTCAAATTTAATACGCATGAATAGCTGGTTTACCGTCAAAGTCAAATACACCAAACAACTCGAAAACGGCACATTTAAAAGGGTTTCTGAACCTTATTTACTTGCTGCCATGACCTTCACTGACGCCGAGGCGCGCATTTACGAAGAATTAGGATCAAGTATTCGCGGCGAATTCCAGGTAACGGGCATTACACGAACCGATCTTCACGACATCTTCCAATACGACGACGCCGAACAATGGTTCAAGTGTAAAGTTACCTACGACCGCATAGACGAAGACGGCGAAAAAGCCAAAACCATCTCTCAGAACTTTTTAGTGAGTGCGGCCAACGTCAAGGAATCATACGAGCGTATGGAAGAAAGCCTCGCTACCCTCATGATTGACTTCAATGTGGTGTCCATTACGGCTTCTCCAATTGTAGAAATTTTCCCTTACCGCGAAGAAGACGTCCAGTCTCCAGCTCAAAAAGCGCCAAAGTTTGAGGAAGAAACGACACACACACCTATTCGTCAGGTCTTTTCTGCATCAGGGTCAGATACCGACGAAGATGAAGACGTTTTTATCGACGACTCCGAAATCTCAGACGAAACCGAGCAAGCATAAAAATGAGCGAATGGCTCAAGGCATATCGCGAAAACCACGCCGATTTCGATCAATCTTCGGCCATCGGCACCTTGCCTGATAATCCTTTTATTGCATTTTCTGAGTGGTTCGATGCTGCCGTGCAAGCACAAGAACGCGAAGCAAACGCCTGCGTACTCAGTACTTGTACTGCCGAACTCCAAACCCACTCGCGCATTCTTTATCTCAAGGAACTACTCGACAACCAATTTATTTTTTACACCAATTACCTTTCGCAGAAAGGGCAAGCGCTTGGTGCCAACCCAAAAGCGTCACTGCTCTTTTTTTGGCCACAACTCATGCGTCAGGTGCGCATAGAAGGTACAGTAGCTCCAATTGATGCGTCAATATCCGATGCTTATTTTGCCACGCGTCCGCGCGAGAGCCAAATAGGTGCTTGGGCCTCCCAACAATCCGAAGCGCTAACCGATCGCCAAGAACTCATTGCCCGTTTTGAGGCTTACGATACCCAATTTCCAGGTATCGTTCCACGCCCTCCACATTGGGGAGGTTATGCCCTAGACGCTCAATACCTTGAATTTTGGCAAGGTCAGCCTTCGCGTTTACACGAGCGTCGGGCCTATGTCCGCGACCAAAATCAATGGCAATCTAAACTCCTGAATCCTTAATGAAGGCCTACCAACCAATTTGTGAAGTACTGTCGAACGGAACGCGTTTAGTCTACCTCAAAGTACCCAGTCAAGTTGCCCATTTAGGCTTTTTCTTTGCCGCCGGATCCCGTCACGAGTCAGCTAACCAGATAGGTTTGGCACATTTTCTCGAACATTGTTTGTTCAAAGGAACTGAGAAAAGAAAAGCACTCCATATTTTGTCGCGCATCGATTCAGTAGGCGGCGAACTAAATGCCTATACAGCCAAAGAAGAAATGTGCTTGTACGCTTCTTTTTCCAAGGAACATACCCAAAGAGCCATTGATTTATTGGCCGATATCTCTATTTACTCCACTTTTCCGCAGAAAGAAATCGAAAAGGAGAAAGAAGTCATTTTAGATGAGATCAATTCTTATCTCGATTCACCAAGCGACAAAATTTTCGACGATTTCGATGCCAAACTTTTTGAAGGTCATCCTTTAGGTCAAAACATTCTTGGCACCAAAGAAAGTGTTTCGGGTTTTACCCAACAAGACCTTCAAGCTTACGTCAAACAATATTTTACCGCCGACAACATGGTGGTTTCTTTTGTGGGCAATATACCCCTCACGAAGCTCAAAGTAGCACTTGAAAAAGCACTTGCAGCAATGCCGGTTACTGCTGAGCGACCAAGCCCACATCCGTTCACTGGAGCCACCCCTTTCAATGAAGCATTGAAAGAAGCCAACTATCAAGCACATGCCGTATTGGGTGGTCTTGCGCCTAGCTATCACCAAGATGAGCGCATCGCGATGTCTTTGTTGATCAATATTCTAGGCGGCCCGGCACTCAACTCTCGGCTGAATTTATCGGTCCGCGAACGCTACGGTTACGCCTATTCCATAGAAGCCAACTATCACACCTTTGCAGATACCGGTTATTGGCAAATTTACTTTGGCTCGGAATCTAAAAACGTCAATAAAACCCTTGCGTTAATTGACAAAGAACTCGAAAAATTACGCGACAAAACACTCACTGCAAGTCAGTTGCTTCAAGCTAAAAGGCAATTCAAAGGCCACTTGGCTTTGGGAATGGACGTCAATTCAGGTCTCATGCAAGGTTTGGGTAAAAGTATGTTGGCATTTGGCCAAATCGATACCATAGCAGAAATGCATCAGGCGATAGATAAAATTACCGTAGAGGAAATCCAAGAGCTTGCTCAGAAATACCTTCGCAAATCAGAAATGTCTTCTTTGATTTTTGACGTTTAACGCCCTCCAAAAATTTTACTACCAACTCTTACCATTGTGCTGCCATTTTGAATGGCCAATTGGTAGTCTCCGCTCATGCCCATTGAAATTTCTTTGAACGCAGGTTTTCCCTGAAAATACTTGTTCTGCAGGGTTCCGAAAATCTTTTTTAGGGCAGCAAATTCGCGCGCTACTTGCTTTTCATCGGAGGTATTGCTAGCCATACCCATGACACCACAAATTTGAATGCGTTTGAGTTGTTGAAACTCTATAGAATCTAATATTGCCTGCGCCTCTTGCAAGTCAAGACCAAATTTAGTGTCTTCTTGGGCAATATAAAACTGCAGCAAAACATCTTGAGTGCGCCCGGCTTTTTTGGCTTGCTTGTCAATTTCCTGAAGTAATTTGAGGCTGTCAACGCCATGGATGAGGTGCACAAATGCTGCCATGTATTTGACCTTGTTGGTTTGCAGGTGACCAATTAAATGCCAATGGATATCGGCTGGAAGTTGTGCAGCTTTTTCGACCATTTCCTGAACTTTGTTTTCTCCGAAGTGTCTTTGGCCTGCATCATAAGCGGCCTGTAGGTCGGAGACAGGTTTGGTTTTGGAAACGGCAATAAGGGTTACTTGCTCAGGAATTTGAGCACGTACTAAATTGAGTTGTGTTTGGATCATGCTTCTAGCGAATAGATGGTGAGCCCACTGCGGAGTTTGGGTTCTACCCAAGTAGATTTTGGTGGCATATTCATGCCAGCATCGGCTACTTTTTTAACATCGGCAATACTGGCAGGGTGTAATAAAAAGGCGACTTCAAATTTTTTGGCATCGATGGTATCGATGATTTTTTGAAGTGGTTCATTGCCGGGTACAAACTCTACTTGATCTGTAGTTTTGAGGTCAATAATCCCAAAAATGGGCTTTAGGATAAGGTCAGAAAGAATAAATGAATCGAGGGTTTCGATAGGGTCTTGGTCATTGATGAAATTTAGATTCGGTCTAAATTTGAGCCAAGTACCGCCCATGTAAATATGAATGTCGTGTTTCTTTTCTGGCAGGAGTGCACTTTGCAGTATCTCAATGTTTCCTTCATTGGCAAGTATGGCCATAAGTCCTTTGAGGTCTAGCCCATTTGTAGATTTCAGTAAGCGATGAAAAGCGGCAATTTGCACTTCCTTTTCATCGACGAGGTAACCTAGGAAATAATTAGCCGCATCAGGATACGCTTCTTGTTTAGCGCGCAATTGTTGTGTATATCGGGCAGAAGAGGCACAACGGTGATGTCCGTCTGCAATATACAAAGCGGGAACCTTCTTGAAAGCAGCGCAAAGTGTAGCTGAATCAGCTGAGCTCAGCAACCATACCTCATGTGTAATGCGGTCAGTTGTCGTGAATTCGTATTCTGGTCTTGTCAGTATATAGGTGTCAAGAATTTGTTGAATAGGGGCCTGACCTTCGTAGGTGAGTAGAACAGGTTCTGCATTAAAACCCACAACATCTAGGTAATTAGTGAAAACATCTTCTCGGGCGGTGAGGGTTTGTTCATGAATTTTGATGTCGCCGTTGAGGTAGTCGTCAACGCTAACTCCTGCAAAAAAACCTGCAACAACCATTCCTTCTTTAGACTGCCTGTAAATATAGAGCTGCGCTTGAGCGTCTGTCATTAGAATGTTGTCGGCCTTAAATTGTTCAAATTTTTGTTTGACTTGTAAAAAGCGTTCAGTTGAGTTGGGTTTGGTTCTAATTTGGGCACCAAACTCAGGATTGATGATGTGCAAGAAAGTAAAAGGGTTGTCTTCTAGCTTGGCCTTTAGGACGTTTTTCTTGTACGAGTAATAAGGGCGAGTGGCCACTAAATGTACTTTGCTCCGTACAGGTCGGATACCTTGAAAAGCCCTGATTTGCGCCATTCTTTAAAATTTATAACTAATTCCTAAACTTGGTAAAAACGGAAACTGATAAATGATTTCGTTGGTTACGCGGTTCACATAAAAAATGTTGTTGCGGTTATAGGCATTGGTAATTCCGAGTACAAGCTCTAAATTGTTTTTGTTTTTGGTAACGATACTATGCTTAACTGTGATGTCAAGACGGTGATAGTAAGGCAATCTTTGAGAATTGAACGTGCCCAACATGGTGGCAATATTGTTTGGATTGTTCGTGACATAGTCAGTGGTGAGGCCTTCACCAAAATTTTCAAGTTGGTAGTAACCGGCTGTTGGCGTAAATGGCAGACCTGAACCTAAGTTCCAACGCACGTTGAGTTCTGTTTTCTTCTCTTTTCCAAAGGCGTAAGAACCTACGAGATTGATGTTGTGACGGCGGTCAAAAACCGGGAAGTAGTTGTCAAAGCCATCCCAACGGGTATTGTACCCTAAAGAATAAACGGCCCAAAGAAAAATGCGGTCTTTGGTGTATTTGAGGAGTACATCTGCACCGTAAGACTGCCCAGATTCAATTATGAAGTCTTTTTTGAAAACGTCGTCGATCAGTTCAAATTGCGCGATATCACTGTAGAGTTTGTTCTGATTGATATTGCTGAGTTGATCGAAGTATTTGTAATACGCTTCTATGTTGAGATTCCAGAATTTGCTGAGGTCATATTCAAAACCGGCAATGGCATGCCATGCATATTGCAAACCATTTTTAATTTCTGAAACCTGCTGGAATTCATTGATGAATTGGTCTTGGACGTTTGTTGGAGCAGATAAAAGCCCATTGAAGAGATTGACCACATCTTTGTCCGAAGATGCGGAGGTAAAATTCTGAGAAAAGCGTCCGCCTGAAAATTTGAAGCGGAGTTTGTCAGTAGCGTTGTATTTGGCACCTAGGCGTGGCTCAATTGAAACAGTGTTGAGAGATGCATATAGCTGCATACGCAAACCACCTTGGTAAACCCAACGAGGCTTCACCAAACGGTAGTTGACATAACTACCAATTTCAGTAGTAAAGTTGCTCGCTTCAATTTTTCTTTCTAGTTCGTTGAAGGTTATGAATTGGGTATTGAACCCACTTAAATTGAAACCGTAATTGAGTTCGCTTTCATTTTTTTGAAAGAAAGTAAAGTCAAAACCCATGTCAAAGCCACCAATTTTGGAGTAGCGGGGTTCCTGACCCGTTTCAATAAAGGTGGTTTGGTAGTTGCTGCCATTGACGTGTCCTCTAATGAAAATTGGAGAGCTACTCGGCACCAATGTGAAGTTGAGGCCGCCACCTGTAGCATCCCAATTCAGGTCTGCAACGTTGTAATTAACCGAATCTTTGTTAGAGAAACCAAAGAAACTTACTTTGGAGCCACCTTCGCCGTTAAAAGTAACTTTCCCGTAGAGGTCGGTAAAATTGAAGGGAAGACCATTGCCGTCGTTTACCGTAGGGTAAAGAGATTTACTTGTGTAGTCCAAGAGTGATTGTTTGGCTGTAAACATGTAAGATCCGGCAGCAAGGCCATCTTTGCTCTTTCTGCCCAAAGGGCCTTCTAAAACAGCTTTACTCATAAAAGGAGAAGCTGAGATTTTACCTGCAAACTTGCTGCGGTTGCCGTCGCGGTATGTGATGTCCATTACCGAAGAGATGCGGCCGCCGTATTTTGATTCGAAGCCGCCTGTATAAATGTCGACAGACTTCACGAGTTCTGTTTCAAAAATGGAATAAAAACCAATGGAGTGAAAAGGATTGTAGATGGTCATGCCATCGAGTAATGTTTTGTTTTGTATAGGCGTACCACCACGCACATACAACTGACCGCCTTGGTCACCTGTAGTAATGACGCCAGGTGTAACGCTCAAAGCACCAACGATATCACTCTCGGCTCCATACATCGGGATGCGTTCTACGGCTTGTTTGTCCATTTTAACCTCAGACATACCAATTTGCTGCTTTTTCACTTTGGCTTCATTGGTTACCCTTACATCTTGAATGCTGAGTGTATTGGGATTTAAGTTCCATGAACCAACATCATAGATTTTTTTTGTGGGTGTCATAACTACCGTGAGGTAGGTGCGCTCGTATTTGGCTTTATCTATTTTGAGGATGTAGGTGCCAAGTTCCAATTTTGGTATTGAAAAGAACCCAGCGATATTAGAGTAGCCAACGGCAATTGGCGTGCTGTCTTGCTTGAGTACTTTAACGCGTTCATCTGAGATAGGTTCTCCGTTAGAGGCGTCGTGTAGAAAACCGCGAATGGTGTATTCTTGGGCAAAAGTTGCAAAACTGAAAATCAGAAAGGCAGTAAAGAGTAATCTTTTGAGCATGTTGTAAGATAAGAGTTCCCGAAGTTAGTGAATTGTTTTGATTTTAGGTGCTGTTAATGTCCAATCAGTACCTTGAAACTCATATCGTTTATTTGAAGAAAATAAGAGCCTTTTGGGAGCTGATTGAGCAGAATTGTTGGATCTTCACCACTCAAATTACCAGCCTGTACGCATTGTCCTTGTAAATTCAAAATGGCATAACTGAAATCGTCCATAGTAAGGCCCCTGATTTCAATGAAATCTTGCGCAGGATTTGGAAATATGCTCAGTGCAGGTTGGAATTCATCTACTTGCGCTAGGTTGTTACTGAAATCACAACCATAGTCGAAATACACCAATAATTGATAGACCCCTGAAAAGTTATCTGCCACTTGAAGGCTATCATTGGTTGCGCCTGGAATGAGTTCTCCATTGAGATACCATTGATAAGATAGACCCTGAGTTGTTGTGCTGAGGAAATTGTTGTTTTGAGTGATTGTGACGTCAGGAACGCTATTCGGACAGGTAGAAGTTAGTGTGATTCCGTTGACAGAATATTCCACAAATGAGGTATAACCTTCGCAATTTTGTCCTAGAAAGTATGACAACCACGGTATAATTTGTTGGTACATTAAACTTTGTTGTTCCGAACGGCTCAGGCTAATACCGGTTGAACTGGTGCTTTCACCGAAGTCGCAATTAAAGTTGCTATTGGCAAAATAACAGTGCCCACCTCCGATGAGGTTGGCAAAACTCTTGCACTCGTACGAAATGGCATTGTAAATTGGCAAATGGTGCTGACTAGGAGGGGTCACGCCGTCGTTGCTACCCGATAATATAAGCGTTGGAATTTGGAGATTGGCAGCCGCCGCAATGGCACTTGGGTTGGTTTCTGCTGGCGCCAAACCAAGGTAGCAATCAAATTGGGGACTCTGACTTGCAGCCAAAACTGCTGCCCCACCACCCATAGAATGGCCCATGGCGCAGGTATAAGCGGAAATCTTGGAATAGAAAATACCCGTGCTATTTTGTCCGGCTTCAGTCATTTTTTGGGCAATGAGAGCGATATCTTGACCGAAATCGCCATGACTTGGCGTCGGAAAAAGTCCACTTTCAGTTCTCGGAAAAGCCATGATGTATCCATACGGAACCAATGCAGACCAAATATTTGAATAGGCGTCCCAGTTCATGGCAAAGCCGTGTCCAAAGACAATGACCGGCCATTGTCCGTCGGCAACTGCGACGTTTTCACCCGCAGTTGTGGTTGGATAATAAATTTCAGTCTGGATTTGTCTGCCAGGCCCAGCGCCGCTTCCAAAACCACCTGTCCGGTTGGGATCATTGAAAGTGAGGGTGGTGTGGCCTACGGAGTGGTTTTGTCCCAATAATGTCAAATATTGGGTTAAAAAAAGCAATAGAAGTAATTTTTGCATGCTTAAAGATACTTGAATTGTATGAAAAACAAGTGCTTAAGCTTCATGTTTACTTTTTAATTCGGGATGTTTGTAGTTATATGTAAACAACACTATTTACAACAAAAAAGGCGCTTATAAAGCGCCTTTTGAAAACGATAAATTCTTCAATGAAGGAGTGTTTTAGAACAGTCCAAAGAATTTTTTAGGTTTCATTTCTTTATGTTTCTTTTCGAAAAATTCAATTTGACTTGGATTTCCTATTTGTTTTAGTTTCATCATACCAAAATCAAATTTTTCATATGCTGCTTTTTTAACCGCTGCAGTATGATCACTGTTAGTATATTTATTTCCACTTGCCCAAAGAGAATTAATTTCACTTAGTTGATTACCTATCTCGTCAGGGTCATTTGAAAAAACGATTTTAGAGATGTAATCTGTTGTTTCTTTAACTTCATTGGCGTCTTGAGTTACACCAGCAAGTAATCCAGTCCATAGAGCAGCCTTCTCTTGAGATTTAGCTTCAGCTGCTCTCGCTTTTGCTTCTTCAGCTTTTGCTTTTTGAGCTTCGATTTCAGGACTTTTCGTGTTTTCAGAAGAAGAAGAAGAAGAAGAATTCTTGTTGGAATCATGACGATCTTGACATCCTTTCGAACAGAAATAGTAACCTTTTTTGTGGTACCACCCTGAAGGGGTATAAACACCTGAAAAAGCTTTTTCAGCCATTGTTTTATTCGTACATTCTGAGCACCTTATTTCTTCATATGCTGCCATAAATTTATTTATTTGAATTATCCTACTCTTTTCGATTTTCGGTTACTCGGTTTTTGGTTATCTCCATTGATTTTAAATCATTTCAACCTTTCGATTGTCTCAAAGAGATGTACTATTTGTAAAGAATTTGATTGTTTAGTCTTTAACACAGCGAATTGAATATCCTTCTGCTTGAGGTGAGTATTTAGATTCTGAAATTCTCCAATTCTTATTGAATTCTTGGTATTTCACCGTTGTTGTTCTCAGACCGTCTTCAGTATCCAATGTAATCAAACTTTGACTCTGGGTAAACTCATAAACTAGTATTTCTTTGTTGGTGTAGTAAGTTCCAGTGCTAGAATTGAAAACACTACTATTGACTACACGTTTTGTTGATGTCCACCATTTACCGGCCAACATATCTCCTTCAGCCAAGTCAAAGATTTGCCCATTGAAGTACCCACCAAGCTGTTCTTTGAATTCATCTGTGAAAATATATTCTTTAACACCGTTGTTATCATATGTTTCCATAACGGATCGAAATAGATCAAAATCAGATTCTTTTGCGATATGAAATCCTTTCGGCGCTAATCCTCTACTATCAATTACAGCATAGTAGTTGTATATTTTACCAAATTTAGCATCGTTAGCTGGATTGAATTTGTAATAGCACCATACTGGTTTTTTAGCTTTACAAGCAGCTTGCCATTCGGCTACTGTTTTGGCTTGCGGGATCATTTCCCCATTGTTGAATTTTGAGACTTTTAGGTTGTCGGTCCAAACCATATTAAGTTTGATAAATTCCGTAGACTTAATAGCATTCTCACTGAGAATCCAACCCAATTCATAAGGGGGAGAGCCTATTTTTACGACCATTTCAAAAACATCACAATCTCTACCATGAACTCTCTTTCCTTCAGAATTCAACACCGCTTTTGTTTCAGTTTCATGACGTCTGATTAGGTATGGGTAGGAAGCGTTATCGATATTTGCATATTCAATCCAGCTTTTCCAACCATCATTTAAGGGTGTGTAGTCGAGGATAGAGTGGTCGCTTTCAAACGTACCATCAGCAAGTGGGGCTTCAATCTCATTCCCATTTATTTTAATCAAAGTTGTTGTACAATACCCATTAATACATTCCTTATATTCATATACATTTTCATTCAATTCTTTTTTCTTCGCCAAGCGAAAATAATAGCCATGTTCACCACCGCACTCGTTTTCAGTAGAGGATTGAATAGATGTTGTATCATCGGGTGATATGAGTATGTTATTTGAACACGTACAATGTGCTGGAAATCTTTCAGGGACTACAACTGCATTCGTGCGTTTAGCGTAATCTATCTGTGCTTGGATAGCTGATAACGTCCTTGAGTATTTACCATTAACAAGACTGTAAAGACTACCACTTCGGTTTACAGTTAAACTATATCTACTCAACTCAACAGTTCCTATGTTTTTATTCATTACACCATCGGTGGCACGATGGATGCTATAAGTACCGGACAGATCTTGTGCCTTGGTCTGAAAGGTGAAAAAGAAGAGAAATATTGTAGCAAGCGTTGCTAATTTTTTGAAAGTATTTTTTGTGGTTTTCATTTTTTGATTCAAATCGTTAAAAAGTCTTAACATGGTATCTAGTGTATTGATTTAAATATTAGTTGAGCGGCTTCTATTATTTGTTCTGGATCTCTTTCCTAAAATTTAATCTTGCCATCTCAAATCAATTTTACCTTGTTCTGAGAAGAAATAAGTTTCTCTGCTTCGGCTGTATTTGATGGGTGCATTGAATTCTGATTTAAGTATATCTAGGTATTTATAAAGTTGCCTTTCGGTAACGCCAAGTTGATTTGCAATCTGTTTGGGTTTGCCGGTTTCTCCTTTCTCGATTAACTCAATTAGTTGTTGTATTTTAATGATGTTCATCGTGTCGATCGATTATTTATCGATTACAAAGAAAGCAGACATGACTGCAACTAGAATTCAGTAAAAAATTTGTTTTCACTTTGCCAATCCCAAATAAGTTTACCTTGTCGTTCAAACTGATAGGACTTTCTGAATTTATTGAATCCTACAGGCGCTTTTAAATCGTATTTTAAAGTATTCACATAAGAGTAAATGGTTCTTTCAGATACCCCAAGTTTTTTGGCAACTTCTGATGGTGCTCCTGTTCGTTGCTTTTCAATTAAATAAATAAAATACTTTAGTTTATGAACATTCATCTTTGCATTTTTACAATATGTCGATTAATAAATCTTCTTGTCCCGCTGTAAAAAAGCGTTTTCAAAAATTAATGTATCTTCGAAAAGGGAGATGAAGACAAATGCTTATTTATGGAGTAAATTTCTACTCGGTGACAATCGTGCGCTTGGAGAATTGTATGAGCATCTATTTGAGCCCTTGGTATTTGTGTCATATTATTTTGTAAAAAATAACGATACAGCTCGGGACATAGTCAGTGAGTTATTCGTACACTTGTTGAGCTCCTCTGTAGAAAATAGACAGCAAAAGTGGCAATCCATAGAGGACATTCATTTTTATTTGAATAAAATGATTCGTAATAAATCCATTGATCATTTGAGGAAAACACAAAATCAGCATCGTATTTTGAAAGGAATAGATTTTCCAACAGTGCACTCAATTGAAGTTTTTCCTAATGAAATGTTAAACGAATTACCGGATCAAGAAAGAGAAATAATTGGTTTACATCTGGACGGTTTTAACAACCATGAGTTGGCCGATCGTTTTCATTTGAGTGAAAAGACCATTCGAAATAAATTGAGTTTGAGTCGCAAAAAAATGTTGCGTTATTTCAAAACAGTGCTAATCCTTTTTTCATGAAAGCACCCGATATCGAAACCATTATTTCATTACTTGACAATCCCGAATTGTTGAAAACTACAATTGATGAGCTTAGAAGTCAGGCTGAATTAGTTGAATCTATAAGAGGATTTATCCTTATGTATGATGATCTAAATGGCGACACAATTGCATTAAAGTTGCAAATAGATGCAAATAAACAGCAAATATTAAAGAAGTCGCTAGTCCGACGAAAAACATCAAAAAAAGTTTATTTACTTCCTTTGGCAGCTGCTCTGCTTATCGCATTGGGATCTTTAGTCTATATGCAGTTGAACAGACCAGTCACTGAATTTAGAACTCAGTTTAAAGATCCGGGTCTACCTATTTATATGAGTTATGGTTCTGAAAATCAACTAGAAAAACTAATTTATCATTTTAGAAATGAAGACTATACAAGCGCACTTAGAACTGTAGAATCAGCCATCGATCAAGGGCATACCAACGATACCCTTTTGTATTATAGATCTCTGCTTTATCATTTGACCGAGCAGCACAAAAATGCCATTTATAGTTTTCGTCAATTTCTTCAAACGGAGCGCCCTTTTTCTGATCGCGCACGATACTTTTTAGCTTTGAGCTTGGTCAAGAGCGGTCAAAATAAACAAGCTTCTTATTATTTCAACTATCTCTGTAGATCAGGTGATAGTCAGCTATCTACTTTTTCTTGCGAACATTTAGCAGCACTAAAAGAGTAAGCACAAGTCCGATCAAAATGAAACCTATGACTTCAATTCTTTTGATAGGTTTTTTATATTGAAGTTTATAGCTTTCCATGAGTTGCAGGCTATTCCAATTTGTTGGATGGTTTAATTCTGGATGCACTCTAAAAAAATCTTTTCGCGCATTGAAAAAAGCATCTTCGAATAGCATTTCATTCATGATACTTCTGTAAAATCGCTCAAAAAAATCAGCTGAAAAGTAATCGTCCAGTAAATATGGCGAACTTATTACAGATTTTGCACCGTTGCTCATGATGCGTAAAGGCATTGTTTTGTTGAATTCATTCATTCTAAAATCAGGATAGCCTGAAAAACATTGGTTGAGTACTACTAAATCTCGTTTCACTTTAAATTGACCTGTAAGCCTCTTAACGTAATGAATAGAATTATCCCGTAGGTAGCTCCATTGAAAACTTTTGTTGTTTGATGCAGCATCTAAAACCAATTCTCCATGACCATAAATGTGCAAAATACCCTTTTGATTCAGTAGTTGATTTATCTGCCCTTGATATGCTGAATTATTGAACTGAGGGAAGAGGTTGGTTTGTTTAAAAAAGTCATTTGTGAAAAGCAATTTTGATCCTTTTTTTTGTTTTAAATAACGGGCATCCATTTGAGAAAAATGGCACGGGCTATGAGATGAAAAGTAGGTAACGGGGTTATAAATACGAACAAAATTAACAACTTTGCCTAAGTAGGATAACTGCTCAAATGTTTCCCCTTTTTTATTTCGAATAAATATTTCGTACGGATTTGGATCATCGTATCCGATATATAATTTTTTAAGGTTAGGAAGTTTTTCTTTTATGGCGCTGAAATTTTGTTCGTAGTCTAAATAGCTAATTGTTTTGTATTGTCGAAAGGTTAGGTTATTAAGATCCTCATTTTTGAGTAAAGGATTAGAGCTTAATTTGACAAAATCAATAGCACTTTTAGTGATCAGTATTTTTTGTTTTGCCAAGAAATCTGCGTCGTTTTGATACAATAAATAAGCCTCATTTTTACCCAATGCGTGTTGTATTGTTTTTACGGAAAAAAATGGATTTTTTTTGGATTTTAAGATTACACCATTTTGAAGAAAATGAAAATAACTCTTCATGGTCAAAAGATAAGACACTGCTTTCTCAATCAATTGCTTTCTTTTTGGTTCATGCTGACTTTTGAAATAGTAAAGCGTAAACAAATCGATATATGGAGAAATTTTATAGGGATCATATGGTAGATCCGATTTGGAGAAAAAACTTTTCCAAAATTCTCTTTTCAACTTGTGTAAAATTTGAATATCTCGATCTACATTTTTTTGATTGTAGGGTAATAAAATGGAATTTCTTATTTGAAACGTAAGAAATACTTTTAATGAAGCGAATGAGACATGTTGTCTATTCATTAGTTCTTTTATGCTGAATCTTTTGTACACTGTATTAAAAATTTCACTTGCTCTTTTCCATTCGCCAACGTTACAGTGATTCATCCCTTTTAAAGAGATTAAAGCTAAAAAGTCGTTTTTATTCCATGGTTTAATACAGGCTAATCCCTTGTCATATAATTTATTGGCTCTGTGATACGCATACCACTGAAGCGCGTTGAATTTTTTAGACTCTTCCTTACTGCAAACTTTGTACGAGGAAACTAAATCTAGATTTCGGTTTCCATAGGAACGGTAAAACATAGCGCGATCGGAAGAAAACCTAAATGGATATTGCTTTTGTATTAACTCGCAGGAGTCAAAATATAAAAATTGCTTGCGTTGGTTATCTTTGAGCCCTAGTCCTTGATAAGCATTTGTTTTTAATGAATTTCTTCTATATAGGTAGGTGATTGCATATACCTCATAAACAAAAGCGGGTTCAATTTTTTTCCAATTTCCACGATTGTTTTGGAGTAATTCAAAAGAAGCATTTGAATAATGTAGGGCGCTGTCTCCCCACATCATGTAGTGCCAGTAATATGCTTTATGTGCGAATGCTTCAGCAAGAAATATTGGTTCTAGTTTTTTAGCGTCTTGTACTAATTGCTCAGTAGCGCTTTTGTATGAAATAAAATCTTGTTCAAAGCAATAGATTTTGCTTAATAATTTTTCTCTATAGTATCGGTTTATAGTTGATAATTTTGGCTGCTTGTTGATACCTTCCAAAAGTTGTTTGGCTTCTTTCAATTGACCCATATCTATTGCTTTTTCAGCATTCTGAAAGCTTGGAGCCTCTTTTGCCCAACTTATTGAACATGTTAACAAAATAAAACAAAGACGTAAATACCTAATAATTTTTTTACACTTGCTGAAGTTCATCTTAAGGTTTTTGTGCCTTTTACAAAAGAACTGAAAAAAAAAAAGGATATCAGTTCAGTTTATAAATTATCCCTAATGATTCCGATCCAAATTCCGATATTGTATGGCCTCGCTCAGGTGAGCTGTAGCAATTTGAGCTGCGCCTTCTAAGTCGGCAATGGTGCGGGCAACCTTTAAGATGCGCTCATAAGCTCGGGCCGACAAACCCAGTTTTTTCATGGCTGTTTGGAGTATTTTCTGACCGTCGGGGCTTAACTTACAATATTGTTCAACCTCGCGTCGGTTCATTTGGGCATTTGCATACGTACCAGGCTGTTCTGCATAACGTTCTTGTTGTAACTTGCGCGCAGCTAGTATGCGCAACCTGATTTCCTGACTGCTTTCTGCGGCACTGCTCTGATTGAGTTCGGTATACTTTACCGGACTCACTTCTATGTGCATATCTATGCGGTCTAGAAGCGGCCCAGAAACCCGCTGAAGGTAGCGCTGCACAGCATTTGGATGACAGCCACAAGATTTTTCAGGATGGTTTAAAAAACCACACGGGCAGGGGTTCATGGCCGCAATGAGCATAAAGTTGGCAGGATAGTCAATAGAAAAGCGGGCCCGTGAGATATTGACTGCGCGGTCTTCAAGGGGTTGGCGCAACACCTCTAGCACATGTCGTTTGTATTCAGGAAGTTCGTCTAGGAACAACACGCCATTATGCGCTAAAGAAATTTCGCCCGGTTGCGGATAACTTCCTCCGCCGATAAGTCCGATGTCAGATATGGTGTGGTGTGGTTTTCTAAAAGGCCGCTGTGTAACAATACCTGCATTTCTTTTTTTGCCAGCAACACTGTGAATTTTGGTGGTTTCAAGTGCTTCTTCTAGCGACATTGGCGGCAAAATAGAGGGTAATCTTTTGGCCAGCATAGATTTTCCAGCGCCAGGCGGACCAACTAAAATAAGGTTATGAGAGCCAGCTGCAGCAATTTCAAACGCGCGTTTCACATGCATTTGCCCTTTGACTTCAGCAAAGTCTAAGGATGCGTTGTTGGCCAATTGTTCAAAGACTTCGGGCCCAATGGTAGGAGTTTGTTTGAGTTCACCCTTGCCGTTCAAAAGGGCAATGACTTCTTGAATGGTTTGAACGCCGTAAATTTCAAGGCCTGAAACAATGGCTGCTTCGGCTGCGTTTTCGAGCGGAACAATTAAGCCTTTGAAACCTTCTGCTTTGGCTTGTAGCGCAATTGCTAAAATGCCCTTTGTTCTTTGTATACTGCCATCAAGTGAAAGCTCGCCGAGCAATAGCAACTCACTAAGGCGGGTGTCTTTGACCTGCTTCGTGACAGCAAGAATACCTATGGCAATAGGGAGGTCAAAGACTGAACCTTCTTTGCGGATGTCGGCCGGAGACAAATTAATGGTGACTTCTTTGCCTGGAAAATGAAGCTTATTGTTGCGAAAAGCGGCTTTGATGCGCTGGTGGCTTTCTCTAACAGCGATGTCGGGGAGGCCAACTAAGTGAAAGTTGATCCCGATATCGATATTGACTTCGACTTGAATGGTGGTGGCGCTGATGCCAAAAACAGCACTGGAGTAAGTTTTGATGAACATAATGAACCTTGATTTTTTCAAAGTTCATCAGAAGCTAGCGGCTTTGCTTCAGTAGATCTACGGAGTTTGGTGCTTTTTGGATAATAAGTGTCTACTCTATCAGTAATTTTTGACTCATTCCGTTGTCAATTGTGAATAAGTAGCAACCTTTGGGTAGCAATTCGAGGTTAATTTTCATTTCGATGGCCTGTACTTCGGTAGAGAAAATAAGTTGACCATATACATTATAGAACCGAAGTGTCGTTCCCAATTGAAGGGGCTTCAAGCTAAACACACCGTTACTTGGATTTGGATAGACAAGAATTGGGTCAGTGGCCATGGCTTGCACTTTACTTGTTACGCATTCGCCAGGATAAAATGAACTTACGCCATGATAATTTGTGGCGATGCAAGAATTTTGATAAGTGATCGAATCGCAGCCGCACACAGGGTCAATAACGCCTGGGCACAGCACTTGAAGGTTGATCAAAGCAGGATCAATACAATTCAACATGACCACTGTATCTTGCATACAGGCGCTGTTACATTCATAAGACGAACTGAAAAAAGAACTTTGGTAATTGATGCCGTCGCTACCTATCCAACCACAGCCCGAAAGTACCACACAGCCTGAATCTGTAAGAGCCCAACCGAGCGGCATGGCGCATAAGCCAAAGTCTACACCCAAAGGAATGACATCACAAGTGTCATTTAAATCTTTTTGATAATTTGGCCACAAGTCTTTTTGATAATCGGGCCAATCGGGAGTGCCATAAATGGGCCAATCTTGTGCAAAAGAAAAAAACGGGATCAAAAAGATGGTTAAAAGTATGGTTTTGATCATTGGTTTGGTAATATAATTTGGTCGTTTTTTTATATCAATTTATGAATCATTACTTACCCAATATTTGCTGAACAGAAGCGCAAACAGCTTCAATAACGGTGGCAACCTGTTCATCTTTGAGGTCGTAATAAACCGGTAACGAAATTTCTCTGGAATAGTTGTCTAGGGCATTCGGAAAATCAGCTATTTCGTAGCCTAAATTCTTGTAAGCAGTGAGTAGGGGTAAGGGCTGAAAATGCACATTTACTGCTACGTCGTGGTCAAAAATAGCTTGAATAATGGCGTCGCGTTGTGCCTCAGTACAGTTGTTGATGCGCAACTGATAAAGGTGATACGAGCTTGTTTTTTGCTCGTCTTTATAAATTGGGGTTTGAGCCCAATTGTAGGCAGAGAAAGCGTTGTCGTAGGCGGCAAAAATCGCTTTGCGGCGGTCTAGGTTTTCTTGGTAACGCCCGAGTTCAATTAAGCCAATGGCCGCTTGAATATCTGTCATGTTGCATTTATATCCCGGTTCCAAAACATCGTAGCGCCACGCACCCTTTTGTGTTTTCGCTAGAGCGTCTTTGGATTGCCCATGCAAGATTTTCATATTGAAGGTCTTGTAAATGGCTTCGTGGTCAAATCCTTCGGGTAGGTTAAAAGTAATAGCACCACCTTCAGCAGTAGTGAGATTCTTTACGGCATGAAACGAAAACACCGTGATGTCTGCTAGGTTACCTACACGCCTCTTATGGTATAAAGCACCAAAACTATGTGCGGCATCAGCTGCTAATAAAATACGCCCGAGTTGGGCTTGTTCAGGTGAATTGGGTTCAAATAAATGCTTTTTTTCCTCTATAAGTTGATACAGCGCCTCGTAATCGCAAGGGAAGCCCCCGAGGTCAACGGGCATAATAACTTTGGTCTTGCTGGTGATTTTGGCTGCTACCTCGCTCAAAGAAAGGTTGAAATCTGCGCTATTGACATCTACAAAAACAGGAGTTGCTCCGGTATGCAAAACAACATTGGCGCTGGCACAATACGTATAGACCGGAATAATGACTTCATCGCCCGGCCCAACACCCCACCATCGCAACAAGACTTCCATACCTGTTGTCCATGCGCTTACGGCTATGGTTGTCTTGGCACCGCAATAAGCAGTTATTTCTTTCTCAAATTGCTTGGTGCGTGGTCCTGTTGTAATCCAGCCACTTTGGAGGGCAGCAGTTACCTCGTCAATTACAGCTTGGTCTATGCGCGGGGGAGAAAAGGGAATCATGAGTTATTGGTTAATCGTTGGTACAAAGATGCGGCAATTTGATCGCGATTGAAACTTGAACTCACATATTGTCGTCCATTTTTTCCGGCGATTTGTATTTCTGTAGGGTTCATTGCTAAATTCCGAACACAATTAGCTAAAGCAGTTTCGTTTTCTGGTTCAAAAAACCATCCAGCTGCCGCATTGTCTATAAAATGCTTGCGCGCTTCGCCATCCACGCCCAAAAGGAGAGGGACCTCCATGGCAAGGGCCTCAAAAACCTTGGAGGGAATAGCACCTTCGAACAAGGGTAATTTCTTTAAAGGTACCAATGCAACATCAATTGCCTTTAAGACAGCAGGCATTTCTTGTTTGGCAACAGGCTCTAGGAAATGAACATTAGTTAGTTTGAGTGCAGATTTTAAGTTTTGTAGCTTTTCTTTTTCAGGCCCTGAACCTTGTAAAATAAACTGAACCTGTGGTAAATCGCTGAGTAAATTGGCTGCATGAAGGATGACTTCTAAACCTTGTGCATGTCCTAAAATGCCACCATAAAAGAACAAGATATCTGCTGTTGTAAATCCATGTTTTTCTCTAAATTCTTCGCCATCAATATGACTTGGATTGTAAAAATCGATATTGACACCATTTGGCAACCAGTACACTTCTTTTGAAGGAAAGCGCTTTAAAATATCTGCTACAATCCCTTGAGTTTGCCCAGTAATGAGGCTTGCACGCTCATAACACTTGGCTTCTAGTTGATAGGCCAATTTTAAAAAGAGCTGATTTTGAACAATGCCTAATTTTTCTGCGCTCTCAGGCCATAAATCCGATACATTAAAGATCAGTTTTGCTTTTAATTTTTTCGACAAGGCCATAGCTGTATAGCCTAAAAAGAGCGGTGGGCTTTCAACCATTAGATAATCAAAGGCTTTCAATTTTCTTCCGCGCCAGTAAGAGGTCCAAACGAAACTGAAATAATTGAGTAAACGCGCTATAATTCCTTTTGATTTTGATACAAAAATCCAGGCGCGGTGTACTTTGATTCCATCAATGATTTCTTCTCGGTTGCGACGCTTTAGATACGCTTCTTGAATTTCCATTTTGGGATAGTTCGGCAAAGCCGTCAAGACCTCTATTTCAACACCATTAGCTTGCAACCTCACGGCAAGTTCGTGCAGCCTGTTTTGCGGAGCGCCAATTTCAGGCGGGTAGTATTGTGTCAGGATCAGGATTTTCACGAGGTCGTTCTTTTAGTCAAACAGGAAAGCGCAGTCAACCAACAAAGGAAAAATACGATGCCGGATTCGCGCTGCAAAATGCTTTCAAAAAGGCAGAAAATCAGAAATACAAAGGTGAGTAAAAGCGCTGCTAGATTTCGATTTTGGTAAAAGTATAGCGTTAAGGCGCTGAGGAGAAACCCAAAAATACCTAAACCTAACCAGCCGATTTCATTCCAAATTTGCAACCATTGGTTGTGCGGATTGAACTCTTTTTTGGCTTGTTGTGGGTAAGCCCATCGGATTAATTTTTGAGCCAACGCCGGCTCCAAACCGCCTAAACCTAGGCCAAATGGGTGTTGTTTTCCAATTTGATAACTTGCTGTCCAAAGGATCAGCCGAACTTCATTGCCCTGTAGTGGTTCTTTTCTTCCTTTTACAAATGCCGTTGGATTTTCAAGGTAAGATTTCGTAAAATTGAAAGCGTTTTGTGCATCTGCCTTGATTTCCTCACTCTGAAGGGAGGTTATTATACCAATCGATAAAGTGGCAAATCCAATTAAAATACTTTTCAACCAACCAAATTTTTTAGAAAATAACCAGATTGTATAGGTCATGAACACCACTACGACACCTATGATTCCTGCAAGAGTACCTAAATGCAGGTGCATTGCCGTAAAAACGCCAATCAAGAGCCAAGAGATCCATCGGGGCTTGGCTGCGAACCATGCAACCTTTCCCAAGAGTAAACCAATTATACTAAAAATCAGAAATGCTGAAAAATAGGAGGGATGATGCACTTGAGAGAAATAAGTAGTGCTGAAGCAACGCACGCTATTGCCTAAATGCATTTGACACATGAATGCATCGTAATATGCTATCGCCAGCAAACCAACACACCCCAATGTATGGGAAAGCCACATTTGAGCCAATGGTAAAGGGTTTTTCCATTGAAAGGCAAAGAGCAGCGGAAAGGCAAGTAAGGCTAATTTTCGTTCGAGAGCTTGAAAATCTGGAGCTGCAGACCAAAAAAGGGACAGCGCGTAAACGCCAAATAATACCACCCAAAGCCAATGCATTTTTTGAAAACAAAAGGTATTTTCTTTGCGCAACCTTCCAATGACGGCCACTACTATAAGTAGAATAAGGAGTGGGCCAGAGAGCTGCTTCCAAAGCAACCATAAGCCACAAAATGAGACCAGTAGAATATTGAAAATGCGTTCTGTTTTTGACATTTAGATCGACAAATAAAATGCACTTAAAGTTTGTGTTTCTTTTTCCCAGTTATAGTTGGTTTCAAAGCTAGCGCGCGCAGATCTACCCATTGCCAAGGTTTGTTCACTATTTTTACTGAGCTTGCGCAGCGCATGGGCAATTTCAAATTCATTTTTAGGATCTACAAAAACACCGCAGTTTGCATCTTGCAGTAAAGTTCGGTACAAAGGAAAGTCGCTGGCTACCACTGCACAACCTGCAGCCAAATATTCAAACATTTTGATAGGGTAGGCTTCTTTATAGCTAGGCGTGGGGTGTAGCGTCACCAAACCAACCGAACATTTCTGCAGAATTTCTTGAATGACTGGTCGGCCAACCTGTCCGTAGTAAATCACTTTTTTCCAGGCCCGTGAGTTTTCCAATTCGGCAAGTAGTAGAGGGTCGTCAAAAGTACCAGCCAAATGTAAATAGCCGTCCACTTCTTTCATTGCCAAAACAACTTCTTTGATACCTCTTGAAGCATAAAGTCCTCCTATATAGCAAAAGTGCTTGGCATCTTTTTGGTGCCAATCTGGACTTGGAAATTCAGCTTTCAATGGAAAATTTCTGATGAGGGCCACATTTGGATTATAGCGCTTGAAGCGTTTACAAATTTCTGGCGTGACAGAAATGATGCCATCTAGCTTCTTAGCAACGCGTTTTTCGTAATGCGCATAGGCGCTAGAAATCAATTTTCTAAGCATCCAAGGAATCCAGAATTTATCCATGATTTGCTTGGGAACATCTTCATGAGAATCAAAAATCACCTTGGCGCCGATTGCTTGTAACTTAGGTGCAATTCTCAATAATTCGGGGTCGTGTAGTTGGTAGATTTCCGCATTGATACGCAGCGCTTCTTTCAAAACGAGGTCTACGGTTTCCTTCATCCTCTTTCGGCGCTTTTGCGTTTCAGCAACAAAACTATGAATATGAACGCCATCCTGTATTCGGGTACTTGTGTTTGGCACCACCACATGGACCTCGAAGTCTTGGGCCATAGTTTTGGCCATCTTGTGAAAGATACGGATGTCGCCATCGAGATGAACGCTGGTCAGGTGGCAAATACGTAACGAATTAGACATCAGAAGTTTGAGGTTTTGGACCGATAAACAGTAGCAAAATGATCAGACCCCAGCCACCACTAAAAAGCAAGGTGAGCAAGGATCCCGAACTCAGTAAAAGTAGCGGGAAAATTTGCAGACTAAACGCCAGTGAACTTTGTGTTTTCCTATGTACAATGTTTAAAAACTGAAAAAATATTGCGAGCATTGCGGCAGCCAACGGTAAACTCCACCACCCAAAATTGGCATAGGCCCGCATAAAATGTGCGGTATTTACACTGCCTTTCACACCTTGCTTGGCGTATTCCGGATAAAAAAGCGGATACAGTTCGAGATTGTAATCGGCTGTTTTTTGCCCTGTAAGTTTGGCGTAGAACTGCAGATCTCGTCCTTTCAAAAAGGGTTTGTCTTTGGGTACATGACTAAACCACATACTAAGGGTTTTACCGGGTACGATAAAAATGCGTTTGAACAAGCCTTCAGAAACCTGATTCGACCTTCGTTCAGATGGCGTAGGCGTTTTTAAATCATTGACTCCACCGTGCAATTGCGGATTGTTGGCAAAAATGGCCAAAACAAACAAAAGTCCGGTCAAGGCGCTCATCAAAAGTGCACGCAACCATTGGCGTTGCGAAAGAAAATAGACTAAAATTGGAATGCTCACCCACAACACTAAACTTTTTTGCAATAGGGCTAAGCCATATAAAACACCTATACTTAAGCTAAACGCAAAACCAATTTTGTTTTTCTTGATGAGAAAGAACAACGCACTTGCTGGAAGGATGGCCCTAACCGACCACGTACTGGCATAATGCAGCCACTTGGGCAAACTGGCAGAACCTATTTTTCGAATGAGGTTAGCCTCTGATAATTGGTTTGCTTGCCAAGCTTCCACAAACGGAATCTTACCTAGCCATCCCAAATGAAGTATGGCCACAAGCCCACCAAATCCGAGCAAAATCCAAGCTAATTTGGGTGGGTTAAAAGTAGGTGTATAGAGCTTCAGCTTCTCAAAAGGGAGTCCGAAATAGAAAAGAAGAAAGGGCACGAAAAAAAGAAAAAATAGGGGGCTTGCATAAGTGAATCCGGAAGTATATAGCAAACCAATTTGTAGCAGTCCGTAGACAAATAAATAGCTGGTGAAGTAGGGATGCGCTTGCACAAAAGCTCGGAATCGTTGCATCATAGCTGTTTTTGGTAATGTTGAATGCGCGTGTAAATGAGTCCGAAATAAAGGCTGTAGGCAACTAAGTCAATTAGGCAATAGCGCAAGACAAAAGCTTGGATGGAGTTTCCTGGGTTGAAGTATAGCCAGAGCATACTGATAAAATACAAGGTTTGCCAAATGGCGCTGTAACGCACGTCCTGCAGTGCCACTAGCGTTGAGCTCAGTGGGGACACAATAAACTTCAGGGCTTGACCAAAGATAAGCACTGCTGTCAGCTCGCCAGCCATGCGCCATTGCGCTCCAAAAACAAAGGAGAATACGGGAGTAGCCAAGAAAAACAAAACAAGTGCAAAGGGAAGGCTGAGCAAGAGCAAACTTTGGCTCACCTTTTTGAAATCGGGCTTGATTTCTTGCTTGTTTCTTATTTTTTCGGCCTGGTGCTGCAAGTAAACTTGTGAAAGCGCAATGGAGATGAGCGCCATGGGTAAAGAAAGAACGAGTCGGCTGAGGTCGTATTGACCGGTTTGGGCCTTTCCAAAGGCGGCGTTCACAATGAAAACAGGAAGCGTTAAACTGATGGTATTGAGCAGAGACGGCAGCGCTTGGTATACCGGAAATTGCCAGTATTGCTTGAGGGTTGGTAAGATTTTTTTCAGCTCAAAGGAAAACGAAAAACCCTTTTTAGCGGCCTGCAGGTATCCACCAATAAAATTTACAACATCGCCAATTAGATTCCCCAGCAGTAACCCACTTCCTATTTTGAAAAAACCACTGCTCGTTTGGGTAAGCGCCTCTGTTGTTCGTCGATATACCTTGTTTTTAGCCGAATCTTTAAATGCTTTTTTGCGAATGAGGTAAAAATTGAAGCATTGAAAACTACTGACCAGAAAAACACTCAAAGGCAGCAAGTGTAAGTACCACGAAGCAGCAGCATCAAGTTCAAATCTTTGAACAATGTAGCCTTCATTCATAAAAATTAGTAACCAAATCACAATTGAAAGTAGCCCGCTAATCAAAATACCACCACTCATGAGTTCATGTGCTGTTTGGTCCTCCTCGGGCAGAACTATTGCACTTTCGTATTTGAGATTTGCAATAGCCACGAGCATGCCCACAGCAGTAATATAAAGCGCAGCAGTTCCAAATTCTTCTGCACTGAACATACGGCGCAATAGGGGCTGAAATAGAATAGGGATAAGTTGAGCGAGTACAGTACCAACAATCAGCGTCGCTGAATTGCGAAGTAGTCCGGAGTTGGAAAAATAAGTGCGGAGGCGCGTATACATGTATGAGCTAACTCTACAAAGATAATCAAATCAAAATGTCTGCATTTTTAGGGCAAATTAGCAAGTAGCACTATATTTGTGTAAACTTTCAACAAAATGAAAAACGTAGCAGTAATTGGTGCAGGCACCATGGGTAATGGCATCGCACACGTGTTTGCCCAATTTGGATATAACGTCAACTTAATCGATGTCTCTGAGGCCGCTCTAGAGCGTGCAATTGGCACGATTACCAAAAACCTTGACCGTCAGGTTTCAAAAGGGAGCCTCACTGAAGAACAAAAGGCACAAACACTTCAAAACCTTTCCACTTATTCTAACATGTCGGAAGGCGTTCAAAACGTGGAGTTAGTGGTAGAAGCCGCCACTGAAAACGTAGACCTCAAACTGAAAATATTCAAAGATCTCGATGCACTTACCGCACCAGAAGTTATTTTAGCTACCAATACCTCCTCCATTTCGATTACCAAAATTGCGGCAGTTACTACGCGTCCAGACAAAGTGATCGGCATGCACTTCATGAATCCTGTTCCGGTCATGAAACTCGTAGAAATCATCCGTGGATACTCTACTTCTGATGAAGTGACACAACTCATCATGGAAACGTCGCGCAGTTTGTCAAAAGTTCCGGTTGAGGTCAATGACTACCCTGGTTTTGTAGCCAACCGTATTTTAATGCCAATGATCAACGAGGCCATCTATACTTTGTTTGAAGGCGTTGCAGGTGTTGAAGAAATCGATACCGTCATGAAACTCGGTATGGCACATCCAATGGGCCCACTTCAATTAGCTGATTTCATTGGTCTAGATGTTTGCTTGGCCATTCTAGAGGTTTTGCACGATGGTTTTGGCAATCCAAAATATGCACCGTGTCCGCTATTGGTCAACATGGTTATGGCTGGTAAAAAAGGCGTGAAGTCTGGCGAAGGCTTTTATGCTTGGACGCATGGCACCAAAGATTTGGTGGTTGCTTCCAATTTTAAGAAATAAAACGCACGCCAAAAAGAGGTTGTCCATGCTAGCTAGACCAAGATTCATACATAAAGTTCTCAGACGCTTCTTTTTGTTGTTTCGTCCGGCTATGAATGGTAAAATAACCGACTTTAATGGCAAGCCTATTGCGCAAACACGCATCTCGAACACCACTTACATTGACCACCCACAGCATTTGTGTTTAGGTGAAAACGTATATATCGGACACTACAACATCCTGGAGGCTAGCAACGGAATTACCATTGAAGAGGGTTGCCAACTCACGACTTTTGTAAATTTAACGACCCACTCAAGTCACACAGCCATTCGAATTTACGGAAGGCAGTATGCAAATGTGGATAAAGCAATTTATGATCGTGGCCCGATACATATTGGAAAATACACTTTTATTGGGCCGTATGCCACCATTATGCCGGGCACCAAAATAGGGAAAGGTTCAATTGTTGCTGCCTATAGTTATGTTCGAGGTGAATTCCCTGATTTTGCAATAATTTCAGGCAATCCTGCTCAAGTGGTCGGAGACACCCGCACCAAAGACACCATTCTTCTGGATCAATACCCTGAACTCCAGGAGTATTATAACGCATGGGCAAGGGAGTAAACAACAAGTGCCAAGCCTCTTTCAAATAAGATCATGATGCCGAAGTCAAAAAAACTGTTATTAATTGGTGGGAGTAAAGGCAATGTGCATCTCCTCA
>JAIXXP010000033.1 GCA_027490665.1 Cryomorphaceae bacterium
CCATTTTCTTCATTCATAAAAAATACGACGCGTATGGTATGGGTAGGTTGCCAGCCCAGTTCGTTGAGGATACGCAAGGCTTCTAAACAGTGAATAACCCCCGCGCCGTCGTCGTGGGCTCCTTCGCCTGTATCCCAAGAGTCTAGATGGCCGCCAATAGTAATGATTTGATCGGGAAACTTGCTGCCTTTCAATTCGGCCATTACGTTGTAAGAGCTGGCGTCTGGAAATTCTCTACAATCCATTTCCAAATAAAAACGCACCTTGCCTTCTTTTAATGCTTGGGAAAGTGCATCCGCATCTTTGGTTGAAAGCGCAGCAGCTGGAATTTTAGCGATGTCTTTTTCGTAGTGCATAGAGCCAGTGTGCGGATGCTCATCTATAGGTAAGCCCAAAGAGCGGATCACAACTGCTTTTGCACCTAATTTCGAGGCTTCCACAGCGCCGTTGCCACGGATGGCATAACAAGCGCCATAAGCTTTAAAGGTTTGAATTTGTGCGGCATCCATAGGTTGGTTCAAGAAAACAATTTTGCCTTCAACATCTTTTGGCTTGGCGTTTTTTAAATCTGTTAAGGACTTGAATTCGATAACTTCCGCCTCAAGCAGCCCGTTCGTGCCGATAGATCCACCGAGTGCTAAAAGATGCAATTTGTGGGTGGGGGCATATTTGTTTACTGATTTATACCAGGCTGTTTCGGTGGTACCGCGCTCCCAATGCGGCACAGTGATTTCCTGCTTGCTGACCTTATCAAAATTATACGTCAGCATTTTTTCGTAGCTCCAATCGACGGCCATTTGGGCCTGTGCAGAGCCTGAAAGGCGCGGGCCGATATCTTTACAAAGCTGGCGTAGGTTCTCGTAGGCGTGCCCGCGCAAGAGTGCTTCGTCGTAGATGCGCCTGATCCAAATGCTATCTTGTGCGCTTGCTTGACTTATAAAGAAGGAAAAAAGAAATAGAATCCCGATGTATTTCATGGCGTGAATTTGCGTAAAAATACCAAAAATAGGCCGAAGCACGCCGCTTTTGGCTATCTTTGCGCACAGATATAACAAACACAGAAAATGGCTTTAAAATGCGGAATCGTCGGCTTGCCGAACGTCGGAAAATCAACTTTATTTAACTGTTTGTCGAATGCCAAAGCGCAATCCGCAAACTTTCCTTTTTGTACAATCGAACCTAACCTAGGTACTACTTCAGTCCCAGATCCGCGTTTGCAAAAACTAGAAGAGCTCGTTAATCCAGAGCGCGTTATCCCTACCACAATGGAAATCGTCGACATCGCAGGTTTGGTTAAAGGGGCCTCGAAAGGGGAGGGTTTGGGTAACCAGTTTTTGGCAAACATTCGCGAAACCGACGCTATTTTACATGTGTTGCGTTGTTTTGACGACGGCAATATCATACACGTCGATGGCAGCGTTAATCCCATCCGCGACAAAGAAATCATCGATATCGAGCTCCAACTCAAAGATTTTGATACCATCGAGAAAAAAATCCAAAGTTTAGCCCGTGTTATTAAATCTGGCGACAAAGACGCGCTCAAAGAAAACGAGCTCGCGTTGCGCATTAAAACCGGCCTGGAGCAAGGTTTGTCGGTCAGGGGCCTCGGCTTTACCCAAGACGAAATGGACGTCATCAAAAGTTTCAATCTCATTACTTCTAAGCCCGTTATGTACGTTTGTAACGTAGATGAATCATCAGTTAAAACGGGCAACAAATACGTAGACCTCGTTAAGGAAGCTGTGGCAGCCGAAAACGCCGAAGTACTCGTTATCGGCGCAAAAATTGAAGCGGATATCACGGAGCTCGAAACCTACGACGAACGTCAAATGTTTTTAGAGGAACTCGGTTTGGAAGAGCCAGGCGTGAATCGCCTGATTCGCCAAGCCTATCATTTATTGAATTTGCAAACCTATTTTACTGCAGGTGTTAAGGAAGTCCGCGCCTGGACCATCCGTAAAGGCATGACTGCACCACAAGCTGCTGGTGTCATTCATTCTGACTTCGAAAAGGGCTTCATCCGCGCAGAAGTCATGAAATACAACGACTACATCCAATACGGTTCTGAAAACGCTGTTAAGGAAGCCGGTAAATTCAAAGTAGAAGGCAAAGAATACATCGTTGAAGACGGTGATATCATGCACTTCCGTTTCAATGTTTAAACAGCATACTTATGCAAATTACTGCCAATAATCCCGCGCTTCGCTCTTGGATAAAAGTGGAAGCGTCTTCTGAGTTTCCTATTCAAAATTTACCTTTCGGGATCTTCGAAACGGCTCAAAACGGCAAACGCGTTGGTGTGCGCATCGGTGAGCATGTACTCGATCTATCCCTGATGGCCTCCTTTGGCTATTTTGACGACCTTCACTTTACTGTTGCCGACTTCGACCAAGACTTCCTCAATCCCATGATGCGTCATGGCAAGTTAGCTGTGCGTGCATTGCGCAACCGCATATCCGAACTCCTTTCTACAGAAAACACCAGCTTTCAAAATAACCCAACGCAACACCATGCTTTGGTTTCGGTTCAAGAGGTCAAAATGTCCATGCCGGTTCAAATTGGCGATTACACCGATTTTTATTCCTCCAAAGAACACGCCACCAACGTTGGTGTCATGTTCCGCGACCCAGCTAATGCGTTATTGCCCAATTGGCTCTGGATTCCTGTTGGTTACCACGGCAGAGCCTCTTCGGTTATTCCTTCAGAACAAGCCGTTGTGCGTCCAAAAGGACAAATCAAACCCGACGACAACGCCGACCCCATATTTGCAGCTTCGCGCCAAATCGATTTCGAACTCGAAATGGGCTTCATTACATTTGAAGGCAAAGCCCTCGGCCAGCGCATTTCTACTTCAGAAGCCGAAGACTTCATCTTTGGACTTTGCTTGTTCAATGATTGGTCTGCGCGCGACATCCAAAAATGGGAGTATGTTCCGCTTGGGCCCTTTTTAGCAAAGAACTTTGCGTCTTCCATGTCTTGCTGGATTGTCACTTTAGATGCGCTGCAGCCTTTTGCTTGTCCAACGCCAGCTCAAGACCCATCGGTACTTTCTTATTTGCAATTTGAAGGCAATAAGTCTTACGACATCCATCTTGAAGTGGCAATTGAAGCACCAACTTTTCCAGCGCATATCGTAAGTAAGTCCAACTTCAAATACATGTATTGGAATATGTCCCAACAACTTGCGCATCATACCGTGAACGGTTGTAATGTGCGTTGCGGTGACCTCATGGGCTCGGGCACTATCTCAGGCCCAACACCAGACTCTTTCGGTTCTATGTTAGAAATCGCTTGGAAAGGCACCAAACCTGTTCAAATGCCCGATGGCACTGAACGCCGTTTCATTCAAGACCACGACACCGTCATTATGCGCGGCTATTGCCAACAAAACGGCATCAAAATTGGCTTCGGCGAAGTAAAAAGTCAACTTTTACCTGCCAATTAATGCACTACGACGGTCATACCCCAATTGATCTAGAGCAAGAGCGCATCGAAATCCTCAATGCGTTCAAAGGCCTTCTGCGCGCCACCAAAGACCGCAGCCGCGATGAAACGAAACTCATACGCAAAGCTTTTGATATTGCACTAGAAGCGCACAAAGACATGCGCAGAAAATCGGGCGAACCTTATATTTACCATCCCATCGCTGTGGCGCGCATATGTGCCGAGGAAATGGGGCTGGAGCCCACCGCAATTGTGTGCGCGCTCTTGCACGACACCGTCGAAGATACCCACATTACCTTACAAGACATCGAAGATCTTTTCGGTGTAACTGTTCGCAAAATCATCGACGGCCTCACCAAAATTCCGGAGGTTTTCGATGAAAACACCTCCATTCAGGCAGAGAACTTCCGCAAAATGATCCTGACCATTTCAGATGATTTTCGCGTGGTTTTGGTCAAGCTCGCAGACCGCTTGCACAACATGCGTACGTTGTCGAGCATGAAGCCAGAGAAGCAACTCAAAATCGCTTCTGAAACCAAATTTTTATATGCGCCGCTTGCGCATCGTTTGGGTTTGTATCCTATCAAGTCCGAGCTCGAAGACCTCTCCATGAAATACTGCGAGCCAGAGGTTTATGTGCAAATTGAATCCAAACTGAAGTCCACCGCAGACGTCCGAAACCGCTTTATTCGAAGGTTTGTTGCGCCCATTCGTGCAGAACTGCAAGCGCAAGGCTATAGTTTTGACATCAAAGCCAGGACCAAATCCATTTCCTCTATCTGGAGAAAAATGCAAACCAAAGACGTCCCTTTTGAAGAAGTTTTTGATGTATTTGCGCTGCGCATCATTCTCGATACACCTCACGACCGTGAAAAATCCGATTGTTGGCGCGTTTACTCGGTGGTTACTGACTTCTATCAGCCAAGCCCCGAACGCCTCCGCGACTGGGTTTCAACCCCAAGAGCCAATGGCTATGAGTCTTTGCACACCACCGTGATGTCGCCACAGGGCCGCTGGGTTGAGGTGCAAATCCGCAGCAAGCGCATGGACGACATCGCAGAACACGGCCTTGCTGCCCATTACAAATACAAAGAAGCCAACTCAGACTCCAACAAATTCGATCGCTGGATTGCCGAAATCAGAGAGCTCCTTGACAACCCGGATACCAGTGCCCTCGACTTCGTTAATGACTTTAAGCTCAATCTTTTCAACGACGAAATTTACGTCTTTACGCCAAAAGGTGAATTGCGGGTTTTGCCTACAGGTTCAACCATCCTAGATTTCGCCTACGATATCCACACCCAAATTGGCAACAAATGTATTGGCGCAAAAGTGAACAACCGTCTGGTGCCACTGAGTTACGAATTGCAAAACGGCGATCAATTAGAAATTCTTACCTCCAACAAACAAAAGCCCAATGACGAATGGTTGCGCTTTGTTGTTTCGGCAAAGGCCAAGCAACGCATCAGGCAAGCACTCAACGAAGCACACAAAGCCATTGCAGCCGACGGCAAAGAAATTTTGGCGCGGAAATTCAAGCAACACAACATTCGCAACACCGCTGAAAACATCCGAGCTTTAGAAAAACACTTCCACATCGATACCACCAACAATTTATACTACAAAATAGCGAAGGGTAAAATTGACCTCACGCAATTGCGCGAATTCAATGTGGTAGGAGGCAACATCATTCTAGAACGGAAAATCCGTTCTAAGAAAATCAAAGGCTCAGACGAAGACCTTCTCAATGAAGGCATCAATACCGACACCGATACCGTCATTATAGGTGAAGATTTCAAAGGTTTTGAATACACCTTAGCCAAGTGTTGCAGCCCCATACCTGGCGATTCTATTTTTGGTTTTGTGACCATTTCTTCGGGTATCAAGATCCACCGTTTCAATTGTCCCAATGCGGTGCATTTGCTCTCAAAACTAGCTTACCGCTGTTTAAAGGCGCGTTGGCAAAATAGCGCTTTGGTAGAGCGTGTGGCTGCTATCCGTATCATTGGAATTGACCAACTCGGCTTAGTGAATAGATTGACAGAAATCATCTCTAAGCAGAACAATATCAATATGAAAAGTATTTCTTTTGAAACCAACGACGGCGTCTTTGAAGGTCGAATTAAAGTATTGGTATTCGATACAGCTCAACTCGAACAGCTCACCCGTAAATTTGAACAAGTAGAAGGTGTCAAGAGCGTGACGCGCTGGGATGCAGCCGTCGATTCAGAAGAACTTAGCTAGTCTTTGCGCAGCTCCAATACGTTTTTTGGCCTGAGCATAGGGTTCCATTGAAATCCTTTGATGCGCTGCTCTTTTGGCTCAATTTGGTCCATCGGGTAAAAGATACCATCGGGCTGGTCAAAATAGGTAATTTGCCTAACCTCTCCTTTTTGGATCTCTACAAATAGCCTTTCGGCAAACAAACGATTGAGTCCTTCACGACGCAGTTCTAAAATGCTGTCATTGACTTGTTTTTCGGACTCCGGATAAAAGATGGTCCAGGCTTGCCCCGTTGCATCAACACTTTGAAGGTTACCGGTTGTGTCGAAGAGCGCTAAAATATTGGCGGCAGCCATCTGATTGAATAAGCTATCAGTGGGGAGTTCAAAAAGGATGGTCGCTTTGCGGTTTAATTCTATGTGTTCAAGTAAAGAATCTTTGAAGAAAACTTTTGCTTCTTCACCTTTTAATTCGCCTTGCTCGGACCAAAGTATAGGCCGCTGTTTGATCGCTAAAACTTGATCCTCGAAAGAAAAACGCGTGCTGTCACCGATTCCTTGTAAATTGGGGTGTAAAAAGCGAAAATTACGGTTTGCTACTAAAAATTTGGATTTATTGAGGCTGTCTCGTTCCAAAAATAGGGTGTCGGCATGTACATAAAGTGTGTCGGATTTATATTTCATGAAGCCTAAACTCGAACCAGTTACATAAGCCATGTGTTTGGTATCACTAAAAATGGCTTTGTTGCCAAGCAAGGCCAGTTGTTGGTTCAGGTCTTTGAAATACACCGAGCCGCGCCCTTCGTAGTCGTTCAATTTGGTATTGATCAATAAGGTGTCGCCTTTGATGATGGTATTTTTCTGGTAAATTTCGGCATGTTGATACAGTGCGCCTTTTTCGTTTTGTACGTCATACCAACCTCGTTGACAATAAATTTGGGTGCTGTCGTTGCGCATTTGGGTATGCCCAAGAAAATAAAGTTTCTGTTGTTCGTAGGCAAATTGTAGGGTATCGGTCTTGACATCGAGATCTGCCTTGGTATAATGAACCTTTCCACTGAAAAAAAAGGAACCGTTTGCAGGATAAAAGTAACCACGTAGACACGTAATGCGTTCGTCGGAAACAGTGGATTCAATGGTGCCTGCGCTCCTGAAAATGGCTCTGCCGCGCTTGGCGTCGTAGTCCATGGAGTCGGCGCTCATTTTGTAGGCGTTGTCTCGGGCTTTGACATGCCCCCAAAGCTTGGCGTATTTTTGCTGTTCGGCGTAAAAAATTGAATCAGCATAGAGATTGATGCCGTTTTTTTGAATATGTACGTTTCCGTAGGCTCGAACTTGTTTGGCTTTCTCGTTGTAGTGAGCGGAGTCGCAGTACATTGTGTTGCCTTGGTACAAAAAACTAACTGTGCCCACCAAGCGGTGCACACCATTTTGAATGGCGTAAATTTTTTGTGTACCAGGTAAGAGTTGTAGTTTGCCCTGAGACCAAACGGTTGTCAATAGGAGAAAGGCACTACAAAGGAATGCGATTCTGCTACTGATAGTTCTTTTCATTTTAGTTCTGAAGCGTCTGTTTGCGATCTGGCCCGACAGAAATAACGCGAATAGGAACGTTTAATTGTGCTTCTAGGTAGTCGACGTAGTTTTTTAATGGAGCAGGAGCTGCTTCAAAATTCTCTAGGTCGGTGAGGTCACAATGCCAGCCTTCGAGCTGTTCATAGATCGGTTCAATTTCTAGATCGGTCACGTCGTATGGGAAGTCGGTCACTTTTTCACCGTTAATGAGGTAGTGTGTACAGACATTGATTTGTTCGAAAACACCAAGAACATCGCTTTTCATCATGGAGAGTTCAGTGACACCATTGATCATGATGGCATAGCGCAATTGAACGAGGTCTAGCCACCCGCAGCGACGTGGTCTCCCTGTTGTGGCACCAAATTCACTACCTTCCTTGCGGATGAGTTCGCCAACAGCGTCGTCGAGTTCTGTAGGGAAGGGGCCGCTGCCTACGCGTGTACAGTAGGCCTTGAAAATACCGATTACCGAACCAATTTTGGTTGGTGCAATACCCAAGCCAGTGCAAGTTCCGGCGGTTACGGTATTGGAAGAAGTAACAAATGGATAGGTTCCGAAGTCGATGTCGAGCATGGTGCCTTGCGCACCTTCTGCAAGTACTTTTTTACCGTCGAGCAGCGCTTGGTTCAAGAAGTGCTCGGAGTCTACGGCTTGGAGTGTTTTTAAAACCTCAATGGCTTCAAACCAAGGTTTCTCTAACGCTGATAAGTCGTAGGTGAAGTCGGTGTGATGTACGAGGATGCCTTCGTGTTTTTCAACGAGTGCTTGGTATTTCTCCATGAAATTTGGAGAGAAGATGTCGCCAACGCGCAAACCGTTACGACCTGTTTTGTCCATGTAGGTTGGCCCGATGCCCTTGAGGGTAGAGCCAATTTTGTTTTTTCCTTTTGCCTGCTCAGATGCTGCGTCGAGCAACTTGTGTGTAGGTAAAATTAAATGTGCTTTTTTGGAAAGCAATAAGCGCGTAGAGAAATCGATGCCAAATGGTTTGAGTTTGTCGAGTTCGGCACTAAAAACAACAGGGTCAATTACAACGCCGTTACCAACTAGATTGATCACGTTCGGGTGAAAAATACCTGATGGAATAGTGTGTAAAACGTGTTTGATTCCTTCAAACTCTAGTGTGTGGCCAGCGTTTGGTCCGCCTTGAAATCTTGCGATAATGTCGTAGGAAGGTGTGAGTACATCGACAATTTTCCCTTTGCCTTCATCTCCCCATTGTAAGCCTAATAGTACGTCTACCTTCATGATGCTTGTTCAAAAAACTTTTTAATTTGTTCGAAATCTTGAAATATCCCAAAAATGTGTTCCATTCGGGTCAGTTCAAATATTTTATTGAGTTGTGTATTCGGTTGGTATAAAACGGTGTCGCCTAGATTGAGTCTAGAACGTGTGAGTGTCTTGACTAAAAAAGCAATGCCAGTAGAATTGATGTATTCGAGTTCAGATAAGTCGATGACTAAATTCCAGTTGTTAATTTGGTCGAGGTGTTCGATGGCGTGCTCTCTATCGCTCTCAGTAAAGAAGCGGCCCTGTAGTTTGAGAATGCTCAAAGGTCCATTTTGTAATAGCTGTACTTCCATTAGTCGTTCTGGTTTTTTTTGACTCCGTAAAAATATAAAGAATGGTGCTGAACAGAGACACCAAAAAGTTCTTCTATTGTGGCTTTGATTTGTTGAATACGCGGATCGCAAAATTCAATGACTTCGCCCGTGTCAGTAATAATGAGGTGATCGTGCTGTTTGGAGGCATGAGACCGCTCAAATTGCGCTAAATTTTTACCGAACTGATGTTTGCGCACTAAGTTGCAAGCCAATAGGAGTTCGATGGTGTTGTAGAGTGTAGCGCGCGATACACGATAGTTGTGGTTTTTCATTTTGATGTAAAGTGTTTCTACATCAAAGTGACCGTCGTAAGCGTAGATTTCTGCAAGTATGGCAAAGCGTTCCGGAGTTTTTCGGTGGCCATTTTGCTCGAGGTAGGCAGCGAAAATGTCTTTTACGGTTGTTGAAATTTGATTTGTTCCCATCTTTCAGGCGCTAAAGTTAAGTATAAATTTGCGAAAGACGGCAATAAAAAAGGGGGCCGAAGCCCCCTTTAAGTTGAATTGGTTTGGGCTTATTCGCCACGCTCCATTTTTTTTTTTTTTTCAGCAAGTGCATCGAGGTCACCGAGTGTAGATTTTTCTGCACTTTGGTTGATAGCCTTCACTGCTTGATCGGTAGAATTACCGGTCGTTTTCTTGCCTCCTTTGCTCGGAGTAGTTGGTTTGTCGTCACCTTCTTCGAAAAGACGAGTGTGTGACAAAACGATTTTCTTCGCGTCTTTGTTGAATTCAATGACTTTGAAATCAAGGGTTTCTTCAACCTTAGCGTTAGAACCGTCTTCTTTACGAAGGTGTTTAGATGGGCAAATACCCTCTACACCGTAAGGTAAAGCAACAATACCTGATTTGTCTTTCATGTCGATGATCGTACCACTGTGAACGCTACCTTCTGAGAAGGTGCTTTCGAATACATCCCAAGGATTTTCTTCAAGTTGTTTATGACCTAAAGAAATACGGCGGTTGTCGCGGTCGATTTCTAGTACAAGCACTTCCATTGCGTCTCCAACTTTGCAGAATTCAGATGGATGCTTGATTTTTTTCTGCCATGAAAGGTCAGAGATGTGGATGAGTCCGTCGACACCTTCTTCGAGTTCTACAAATACACCAAAGTTGGTGAAGTTGCGAACTTTTGCGCTGTGGCGTGTGCCAACTGCGTATTTGATTTCGATGTCGTTCCATGGATCTGGCATAAGTTGCTTGATACCTAATGACATTTTGCGCTCTTCGCGGTCAAGGGTAAGAACAACTGCTTCTACGCTGTCGCCAATTTTAAGGAAGTCTTGAGCAGAGCGCAAGTGTTGTGACCAGCTCATTTCTGAAACGTGGATAAGGCCTTCGACACCAGCAGCGATTTCGATGAACGCGCCGTAGTCAGCCATGACAACAACTTTACCTGTTACTTTGTCACCAACTTTGAGGTCGGTATCAAGAGAATCCCATGGATGTGGTTGTAATTGTTTTAGACCAAGTGCAATGCGTTTTTTGTCGTCGTCGAAATCGAGGATAACAACATTGATTTTTTGATCTAATTCGAGCATTTCTTCTGGATGCGTTACGCGACCCCAAGAAAGGTCTGTGATGTGGATGAGTCCGTCAACGCCACCGAGGTCGATGAAGACACCGTATGAAGTGATGTTTTTAACCACACCTTCCAAAACTTGTCCTTTTTCGAGACCAGAAATGATTTGTTTCTTTTGTTCTTCGAGTTCGGCTTCGATGAGTGCTTTGTGAGAATCAACTACGTTGCGGAATTCTTCGTTGATTTTA
>JAIXXP010000131.1 GCA_027490665.1 Cryomorphaceae bacterium
GCAGCGTTTTTTTGAATGCCAATAATAGCACATTTGCCATGTGGTTATAGTAGTCAATTCCGTTTTTAGCAAAGTACTTTTCTATCCGAGAGGGGCCATATTTGACGTCGGTCCAGTCGAAAACCAGGGTTAAATCACCACCATTTGGGTAGCAAATATCAAAAAGCACATCGTTGGGAGTTTTGCAAATCTTCGCTTTTAAACTATCCGGACATTCCAGGTTCAAAATGACAAGGGCCTCACTGATATTTTTAGGTTTTTGAACCCGTTGACCAAATGCAGTATGCGCTGTCAAAAAGAAAAGGAGGATATAGAAAGGCAAACCCAAAATTTTCATGGGAGACATGGGAAAGGAGAAATTCATGTTTTGTCGTTTAATTCTTGTCGACCTATAATGGTCATGATCTCAATTACTTCAGAATTTATTTTAAAATAAATAGTGTCAACGCCGCATACACAACGGCGATATCCAGGCTTAATAAAGTCAACAGCCTCGAATAAAAATGGATTTTTCACAATTATTTCAAAATGAGTAAAAAACGTGTCATAGTAAATCTCTGCTTGGTTGATGCCAAATCGTTGTTCCCCGAACTGATAAATTCGAATTAAATCCTCCTTTGCAACATTACTTAATATGTACGTATACATTTATAACTTTTTGGCCTGCTTAAGAATGTCTGTTTTTGAATCTGAAGTAAAACCGGATTTTTCAGCGCGATCTAACTTCAAACGAATGAAATCGATTTGCTGATGCTGCTGTCTTGCTTGTCGGATGAGGTCATTTACCAATTCACTTTTACTTGAATACTCTTTATTCTCAATTTGACTTTTGAGCCATTCATCATTTGGCTCTGTAAAGGAAATGCTTTGTCTGATCATAAAACATGGTTTTGGTGTAAATATACACCACAATTACACCAAATGCAAAAGTTGAATCACCATTCACTACTCTACCACCCTTACTATTATAGCCCGATGGTATTTTTGAGGAGCAAATTCTAAATCTTCTTTATAAGCGATGGAATCTTCTTGAAAGGCGGAACAACTTTTCTGCTTTATCCCCGTTGGGCAACATCGGATCTTTATGGTATCTATACCCAACTCTTTGCCTTTGAAAGTCCAATATTCCGTACCTCCAGCCCCGACATAGCCTTGCTTTTCTTTTTCACTGCTTTTATACCAACGGCCTGCTAAATTGACTGTATTGCACTTGAACTCATTGATCCAGCAAATGCCAAAACCCAGCGAACCATTTGCCTTGAAACTTATGTTGAAGGTCTCGCCTTTTTGAAGGGTAATATGATTTTCCTTTAACAAGATGAAACGCGGCATATCGGTGTGTCCGCAGCGACTCGAAGTTTGAGTGCAAGAAGCGAAAATGAAGGTCAATAGAATGAAAATTAGTTTACTCATGTGGTAGTAACGATGTTTATTCTGTTTTCTAACCGATGGAATTACATCTTGGCTAAAAAACCTTGATCTTGTTCAACTAATTTATGGATTTTTATCTCGAATGCGCTCGGTGTTTGCGCGTTTAATTTCTTTCATTAAATCTTCCAAATAATCTATTTGAACAGCCTGGATTTCGAGAAGTTTTTTATTCTGATGGATCAGGAGGTGATCCATTTTTTCATTGAGTAAATTGATCTCAAGCTCCGCTTTGAGGTTGATTTTATAATCGTGTTCGCTGCGCAGTCTGTCTTTCTGCTCCTGCCTGTTTTGGCTCATCATAATGATTGGCGCTTGAATGGCAGCGAGGCAGGATAAAATCAAGTTCAACAAGATAAATGGATAAGGATCGAATGGTTTGGTAGCCAAAAACCAAACATTGATCAGCATCCAAATCATAATAAAAGAAAAGAAAATGATGATAAACGTCCAACTGCCTCCAAATGAGGCTACTATATCTGCAACTTTCTGCCCTAAAGTCTGTTCTTCATCGACGTCGTCCTGAATAATTTCGGTAAGTATCGCGTTATTTTGAATGGCAGCCATGACATCATTGACGATAACCGCTAATTCTCCTTTTTCCTGCTGATAAATAGAAGTAAGGTAAAGTCGACGGTACTGATTGAGCTCGTCTATGCTGATGTAACAATCCAAATCAAAGTCAGGATGATCCGCCTTGATAAGATTAAACACGGAATCTCGAATTTCTGAAGCCTTTATCTCCTCCCCGATCGAAATTGCTTGCTTACTGACATGGCTGATTTTCATGTACCTAATTTAGGGAAAAACTACATCCGATGGAGTTCTTTTATTTGCGTGTTTCTTTCAGTTTTTAAGTGTTAAATCCGCTGTGAAATAAATTTTTTCTTTGAAATTACAACAACGTACCATATCAAAGTTTGATGTCAAAGTGTTCCCCTGTTGCGTCAATCATCACCACCAATTTTTCCTGATGTAGAAATAAGAAGTTGAAAGAAAATAAAATCAGGCCATCTTGTTCCTTTTCAAGTTCATCTTGCTCAGCCTCAGACTTCGTCATCAAATTTTCGTATAGAAATTTTGGATCAACATAGCTAGGGTCGGCTATAAAAAGTTTTGTTGGCCTAAAACCACAATTCATTGAAATAGAAGAATGAATAAAGCTAGTTTCTTTGTTCGGTTCAATAGTAAGGTATTCATCACCTGTCTCGGCAATAAAATTGAGACTCGAATTGTTCACAAACTTGATATCGCCACGCATTGCATTTTTTGACGGAGCCATAGCAAATAGTCCACAACAAGTACAGGGCGAAATTGTGTAGGTTTCTTTGCCCTTCAGTTTGCAAATAAACACACCTCTATGGATACTATCTCGATAAAAAAATGAAAACAAAACAGTATCAAAACCCGCATTATGAGGCCTTACCTTCAAAGTCTTAGCATCCGTTGCTTTGATCTTTTGATGGTTCACCTCAAATTCAAGACTCAAAAAAACGTTAAGCTCGTCGCGGTCATTACCGAAAAATCCTTCCGCATTCTTGTCGATTTTGATCAACGAAAATCCATCACCGGCATAGCTTGTAATAGCACTTGCCGACAGCAATAGGCCGATGAGTGTAGCGAGCAGTTGTTTCATTTTTTCCACAATTTAAAAATCGAAAAAATCCTTTCTGTTATCAATCCATAAAACATGCAATTGATAAAAATCCCTGCAAACAACATGAACACACCACCATTCGCAATGAACGACCAAAATAACGTATGTGTAGGAAAGCGCAGTATATAAAAAATTACTACAAAAGCCTGCCCCAGCAAATTTGTACCTAGTGTGCCTTCATCTTGCGCCCAGGCTGCAGCAAAACTCGGAACAAAGAGCAATATAAAAAAGATGGTCGCGAAGATAAATGTAGGTCTGTTGAAGTTTTTCATGCACTAAATTTTCTTGTAATTCTTATCTAACACTTTGCCTTTAGCGCTGTGCACAGCAGTTGTTATTTGGTAGTAACGTTTTTTATTCAATTATTGATCCAGCAAAGGGCTATACATCATGATTGCGTTATTTTCGGTCACGAGTTCTTCAGTGGTTTGGTCTGTGGCAAGGTTGGTTATACGTCGCCAAATTTTATTGTGTCGGGTGTAACCTCCCCAAATTTGTTGTTGAAAGAGATGATCGGTTTCATAAATTTCATATTTCGTTTGAAGATCCGTATCGCAAGTGATTTCGCCATTCAAATAGGTGTTGTCGAGCCATAGGTTGATTTGAAATGTATGGGGTGTATCATTTTGCAGTTGCAAGTCAATGTAGTTAAAAGCCAACGTGGCGCCACAAGCAAACGGAATTGTTCTGTTCACATCAGGAAATACATCAAAGCTGTGGCGCCAACGTTCCTTAATTGACAAAGGTGAATGAAGGGCCATCCAGTAAAGTAAATTCCCTAACTGACAAAGGCCGCCACCGGTATCTTTCCCAATTTGACCATTATGTAAAGTCATGCCATCCAAATACCCTTTTGCTTTGGTTGGTCTGCCAACTAGGCGCCAAATTGAAAACGTCTGACCAGGCTTGATGACCACTTTATTCAAATGAACCACTGCAATTTGCATATTCTTTACTTTGTTGTGTTGCAAATACATATCCACATCCTTTAGTGGCCTCAACAGAAAGGATCGGTGCTTGACAAGCGAGTGTCCAAGAGAAATTTTAGGATCTGCTTTTGCAAAACTATCAGCGCCGAAATACCAATGGAATTGACGCTTTAGGACAAAATATTCCTTACCCAAAAATTTCCTGAGGTTACTTCTCTTCTTAGGCTTGGCTACTTGTTTGTTATCCATGTCGTTTCGGTGTTATTGTCTAGATCTTGCAAAACAGATGAAATCATCATAAAAAAGGCAGAAGTATTACCTTCTGCCTTGCAAATAAAATATGAGGGCTTATTGGCTAATTAAGATCACTGTTGCCAACTGGCCCGATATATTTGGCATCGCCAAATGCAAGCATTGGTAGAAAAATGATACCTAAGAATATAATACCAGCTGTAAATCCGGCGCCTTTCCCAAATGATAAGGAAAGATGATGATAAACCATTATTAGAATGATGATATTTACAATAGGTATGAACATTAGAAACAACCACCACCATGGTTTACCAACAATTTCGAGAAGAACAATGATGTTGTAAATTGGGATTAATGATGCCCATCCAGGTTTTCCTGCTTTTGTATAAATAGTCCACATTGATGCGATTGCAAGAACTACAATGGCTAAATAAAGAATAATAACTCCTTCCATAATAATCGTTTTAATTTTTCCTACTCGTAAGGCTTTTCGGTTTACGCCATGTTTGAATTTTTATGTTTTACCCTCATTTTGAGAACAATATAATAATTTTTTTTGCAAGTAAAAAAGAAAATTAATCCGATTTTAAAACCTGTTCATTCAACATCTACAAAGAATTAAATTGAACTATTTTCAATGTAATCTTGTCTAATACGAATACTTTTTCTCTTCTATTTTTTGAATTAAACCAGTCTTTAACGCATATAAAAAGCGCAAATTAACCGGGTATTTAGCTGTTGGAATTTTGATCTTGTTGAAAGTAACTTCTATGTATTGCTGCGGTCTTTTGGTTGTAGAGGAGGCTAAAAATTGACGACAAATTGCTTGAGTAACAATTGCCCCATTGGTTGCTACTTTTTCTACAAATTCTGTGTTACGCTTGCCCTCAAGTAGCATGTAAATAATGGAGTCCTCTTGATAGCTGCCATCTAAGCCAATATAAGTGATGTGGCATTCGTTCTTTTTTTCAAAAGCTTCTTGCCATTTTTTTTCTTTGACATCCAACTTTAAGGATGTGTCTGGCGGTGTCCAACCACCCCATGTGGTACCGCTATATATTGAAATGGTAAATATGAAAACTGTTAAAATTCCTAAGAAAATCAGGAGGGCTAATATTTTGAGGGCTTTCATGAATTGTTGGTTTTCTATCATTGATGAGTTGTGCTGTTTTCCACAATGGCCATCGGTAGCCCTAAAGTATCGGTTAAGTGCTCATAGCATTCCAAGACCCCTAATTTGCTTTTACTCTTGACTGCAGTTCTTTTAAGCACTGCATACTTGAAAAAGTTGCCATTATTGCGGCCAGATGCTACACTGTGAAAGAAGATGCTGTCGCCTTTCATATGGTAACGACCCTTTGATTCTGTAATCCCAAAGCAAATAATGCGCTCCACAAAAGTGTTGTCTTTTTTCAGCTTGAGCGTTGTGGTACAATTTGCGGCACCCTCCATTTGAGCAATCAAAACAGTTGGGCTTCCCCAATTGTCAAGATTGATCATGCCTTTAGGATACAAAACTGTTGACACCAGCGTAAACACCAACATGGCAAGTAAATAAAGCCTGCGTTTATCTTTGAATTTCTCATCATAAGCAGCGAACAATTGCCCAACGAGAAAACCAGAAAGTACCAGAAAGTAAAAAAACAAAAAAATACTCAGCAATAAATGAAACCAACCCAGTTGAGCTCCCCAGAGAAAAGTTGTGTTGATGATCAGGAAGAAAACAACAGTGGCTACCAAGATGCGTTTTTGTTTCATGGACGACAGCTTTTTCTAATCAATTCTTGTTTTCCACACAAAGCTTATAACTAATTGTAAGTTACTCCTCATCATATTTTGTTTGCACTTTCGGCTTGGTAAACTTAATGCGTTCACCTGTCCAAGGTGTTAAGTTGCCAGACGCATCCATAAACGAAAATTCGACTTCATAATTTTGGCTATCGTCGTCAAAATCAAATGCACCTGAACACATACCGTGACCAACCTTGATTTTATCGCCATCAGGTCGTATGTAGTATGTAGTTTCTTTTCCGGTCTTGAGGTCTTTGACAGTTGTTTGAACAATGATGTCAGAATTGTCTTTAGCTGGATTGCTAAAAACGACATGAATTGAAGGCCCGCAACCATAGTAAACAAGTGATTTATCAATTTCGATCGGATTGGTTGCAAGTTGTGGTTTTTCAGTATCCCTATCTGCAGCAACTTTATATATCACTGGTTCATATTCGTCTGTTGTTGTGTTGTATTTATTGAAACTTTCGTATTCAGGCAAATGATCGATATACATTCTGTATTCCAGCCCTGCCTCTAATTCTGTTTCCGGTTTTAATACAGCTTGCGTCAATCTAAACTGCCCGACATTGAGTTCAGTGACAATCAATTTGATCTTTTGATTTCTGCTTTTGAGATACACAGGGTATTCCTTGTTCAGTCCTAAAATTACTTTTTGACTGTGTGCATAGCCTTCAAGAACAAAAATTGAATTTTACTTGATTGTAGATCCGCTAGGAAATATGCTCAGCGCGTTCCCCGCGCAGTCAGCATAGGCTGAAAAGGAGTAAAAAAGTACGGTGATGAAGGGCAGCAGTCCTTTATATATTTGTTTCTTAAAATCTTTTCTTTCCATTTTGGTTAAGTTTTCATTTAAAGTATTGAATGTGTTTATCCTATTGGTTTTGGTTAAGCTCTACAGTAAGTTCAATTTATTATTGTTTTGAAGCAACTGAAATAAATTTAGCTCTAATTATTTTTTGCTTTGCTTCTTTTTCGTTGTCATTGTAACTGATATTGCGTGCTTCGATATAGATGGAGCGTAATTCTTTGCTCGGGTCAATGTCTATAATCTTTCTCATGATATCTTCCGCAAGATAATAATCAGCAAATGCTAGATTGCGAAGCAAATGATTTTTAAGACGCTGACTACTTTGCTCTGAAACCAAATTGGCCAAACACAGTTCGCTGTTGCCAATTGTATCCGTAGCAAAAAAGGCAGCATCAAGCCGCTGCAATTGTGATTTTGAAAGTTGCTCATAAAATTGCGGATCTGTAGCGCGGTCGGAATTGGACATAAAGTCGCCTTTTCTGGATAATTCATAGGCGCCTTCCCATCTTGTGAATTTGTTTTCACTGCACTTTACTAACCATTCTACCGTGGCCGCATTCCTTTGATGAGGATTTGCTATTTTAAGAATCTCTAAATACTCAATGATTCTGGTTCTGTAGGCACTCAACGCCGCTTCACTGATCATGATTTTTGACCCATATGACAATCCTTGGGTTGAAAAAGTTGAATCCGTCTCATTTTTGTTTAAGAAAGCAAGCACTGTTCTTTGATTTGGGTATTCTGGTGGCGCCGGACAAACCATTCCCGCTTCATCCGCTACTTGAATATGCGCAGCATTTAACTCGCCTTTCAATGTTTCATTGATGTAAAGATTTGCTAGGCCAGAACCAACTTCAAAATAAATGAAGTTTCCTTTTTTTGTCCCTGGGTTATCGACTTTTGCAATAACGATGTAGGCACTACTTTCGATTAAATTGCGCAGGGTTTGTGGTTCAATTGGAAAGGCAACAACAGCCTGAGTTGTGAATTGCAAAAGAAGAAGAAGTACGAAGTGTTTCATTGTAGGTTAGTTCTTGAACTTGATTAGACGTATTTTATTCTTGTCTCTTACAATGACCCCATTGAAATGGGAACTTTTTATAACGAAAAGATTCGGATTGTTTTGGAGGTCGCGAACGCAGCCATACCGAGAGACCTTTTGAACAATTGTATCAAGTACGACAGGATTTTGATGATCGAAATAGCCCAAATAGGTGTTCTTTGCGTCAGAAAAAATATGATACAAAAAATCCTTGCTGACAAATGCGCCTATGATTTGGATATCTGTGGTGTCCACTAAAACTTTAAATCCTTTATCGTAACCGATGGGATGTTTGATCTGGTCATTAGTTGGGTCTTTTGAGTAGATATCATACCACCCACAATCACAGAGTTGACTTTTGTTTTTGATTTCAAAGAGTTTTCTCGGGTCAGCAATTTGAAGCACTTTGCTAAAACCACAACCGTGTGCTAAAGAAGAACTCACGTAATAAACGCCGTCTATTTTGTGCACTGCTTTGATGCTAGTGGATTCACAACTATAGGTCTTGCCAGTTTTCTTGTCTTTGAAAAAAACTGCACCTCCAAACTCACCTTTACTGCAAGAACGCACTATAAACTGAGCATCCTCGTAAATTGGATAGTTCAATTCATAGCTCATAAATGTTGTTTTATTCTCAATAGGTAGCGTCTTGTAATATTTCCAATGTGCGTTTCTCCAATATTTGATCATGTTCAAATCAATTGCAAAAAGGGTGTCATGAACAGTCCAGATGGCTCGCAGGCGCTGAAGTCCTAGATTGAGTTGCTTGGTTTTTTGCTTCTTTAATTGAAAGTTCTTGTCCAGAAAGCCAATATGAACTGTCGTATCTTCCCAATTTTCAAAATTACAGACATAACCACCCTCAAACGCAATGATTTCTTTTACGGTTAAGGGCATCTTGACTACAGACCTTTCTATTTCAAATTTTTCAGGAACAAATTTTTCATTCTGCTCTGTACAAGAAAACAGGATGAGGCTGAAAAGGATGATGGGGTAGAAAGGTAACTTGAGTAAATTCATGAACAAAACGATTGGAATGTAAAGGGTTTTTTCATTCCTTCTCCATAAAATAAACAGTGTATTCTAGTACAGTTTTGAAGTAGTCAGCGAGGCTATGGTAGACCGTTTCACCGGGTGCCCAGTTTGCAAAAACCCAATACTCCCAGTTTGGATTTTCCTTACTCGGTGGAATCAAATAGAAATATTGTTCCTCGTCAAAACCACCAACTTGAATGGCTGTTTTTAATTTTTCTCCGATATCAGCCGTTCCGGGCGCAGACCAAACCTCGATCAAATAAGGGTCTGTTTTTTTCAAATAAGCCACTTTTTCCACCGCACAAAAACTTGGGTCAACGCCTGTCGCAAATAAGAAACCATTTGTGAGCTGCATAAATGCTTTATAGTCGCTTGGTAATTCTATACCTAAACGCTTTTCGAGTTTGTGTATCGCTTCTGACGTTGCAGGTTCGAATCCTAGCCACTTTGCTTCTAATTGTTTTGGAGACAATTTAGCGTTTACATAACCTAATTCTATAGCATTTATGGAGATTTCTTGCAGTAATTCTTTCATTTGACTCAACTCTTGGTTACTATTTTGAGAAAAAACATTTCCCATCCATACCAGACTAAAAATAGCAATTAAAAATTGTTTCATCGTCAGTTGTTATCTGGCTTCATTTGACAATCGTGGCACTTGCTGCCAAAGGAATTTAAGGGCGCTTTGTTTTATTTCTATTGTATCAGTTCGTCTCAAATAGATGAGATGATCGGGAGAACTTGCGATAAATAATGCACCGACAATAATGATAGTAGCAAGCAACCAAAGTACAATTGTTCTGATTTTAGAGGGCTTGATTTCAAGCAAATAATTCTGGATGCAGTAAACCATAAAGAAGCAAATGAAGAAATAGAGCAAAAAATCTAGGGCAAATTCGGCCACAAAAATTTGCAAAGACATGGAAGTATGCCACCCGTTTGCCACAAATGGGAAGGGGAAGCCATAATAGATGGTCCCGGGAGCGTCGGCTGGCAATGCATACCACCATTTGGTGATCAGCGCAAAAGAGATGACGGATAATGGTAAGACGACTGTAAATAGTAGACGCTTCATTTTAGTTAAAAATGAATTGAAGTTCTCAATCCGTAGTTGAATAAGTTAGAACCCATAGCCAAGCCCTGTTCTCAGTGAGAATTTATTGCTAAGGTGAAATGCTACATTCAGACAAGCTGATAAGCCCATTTTTGGCGCCACGCTTTCTTGGCCAACCAAATTGCTCACCTTTAAATCATTGAACTCCGGGGTAAGAGAAAAACCAAACTGGATTTTACGGTCAGATAAAGTACTTTGAGCAAAAACGGTGAGCGAAAAGCAGAGCGAAAGAATAATCAGGGTTGTTTTCATGGTGCAAGGCAATTAACGTAAAAAGTCAGGACTTATTCTCTTCTCATTTAGTTGCATTAATTGATTGATTTAGGATCGGGTACCCTACTTCTTCAGTTCAAGTTGATCAATGCGGTTTCTGAAGATCAATAATCAATTTATAAACCTTCCGCGCATCTTCGATGAGCTCAAGTGCAGGGGTGTCATTTGCTCCGGGCATCCAATTCATTCTGTTTCTCCAATACAACAATGGATTTTTTGGTCCAAAGCTAATGGTTCCGCTACCGTTGCTTTTTTCTTCTAATTCAATATCAGAGAGCGTTCTTAGATTTAGAGATTTGATCGATATCTTGTAGACGCCTGATTTGATAATAATGCGCTCTTCTGTCAAAGCATAAAATGTGTTTGCTCTTTGTTTGGCATCAATGATGAAGCGACCAAAAACATAAAAGAGGCCAATGATGACAAACGGAACGCCGAACAAAGCGAAAAAAGGTACTCCTGAACACAATGCCGAGACGAACCAAAAAATGGCAAACCCACACCAAAACAGACTAAATGGAATTAAAAAAAAGTCTGCTGTTCTAAATACAAAGCCTTTCTTTGGTTGCCCAGTCCAGATGAGTTTTTCATTGGCGTCAAGATGCCCTTGAAATGCTTTTGATATGTCGGTTTCCATGTGTTCGTTTATTAAAGCGCTTTAATCATTCTATAAATTGTCTTCGTTTTATCACCTTCTTTAGCAAATAAGCCCATTTCGACTCCCTTTTTTAAATCGCGACTAGCAGTTGCAGACGAGATTTCTTTGAAGACTTGCATGTAATCTTTTCTGCTGAATTCAGTTGGATTGCGTTCTGAAAAATAGCTCAGACGATCGGTGGTAGTTAAAATGCGACTCTTGAAATCTAGCATGTGATGCAGCGAATCGTCCAGCACTTTTAGCATATAGGCAATGAAAGGTGTGGAATTTCCAGATTTGTCGCTTTGTGAAAGCGCGTGGTAGTAGGCCCTTTGTGTTTGATGAATCATGTTCTCAAATGGAATAAATTCAAATACCGAAAATTCCTTCATCAAAATTAAAGTTTGCCACAATCTGCCCATTCTCCCGTTTCCATCAATGAAAGGATGAATGAATTCCATTTCGTAGTGAAATACACAACTTTTGATCAGTGCAATTTCATTTGATTCCTTGAGGTAATGGAATAGTTCTTTCATTAAGTGAGGCACATTTTCAGCGGGTGGAGCCATGTGAGCGATCTGATCCCCGGCCATTATTCCGACGCCTTTTTTGCGGTACTTTCCATTTTCTGAAACTAAACCTTTCATCAGTAGCTCATGTGCCTTCAGAAATGATGTTGATGAAGTTGGATCAAATGAAGCAAGTTGCTGATAAACGCTAATGGCATTTATAACTTCATTGACATCTTTCTCGGGGCCAATAATTCGCTTATTCTCTATTAATGCCGTGATTTGCGCCTCTGTGAGTGTGTTTCCCTCTATACTCAGAGACGAATGTATTGTTTTGATGCGGTTTTCCTTCCTGAGTTTCGGAGAGGGTTTGTCTAGAAATTTGGCATTGATCTGACCAAGTTTTTCTGAAACCGAAGAGACCAACTTTAAAATCTCTGGCGTTATTTGATATGGAGGTTTCATTTCTTGATACTATCATTTGATACTATCAAATATATAACAAAATTGCTTCATGACAGTATTTGGTTCAGATACTTATTTAATGCGATGAGAATTTTATTCGAAATGGAAATCAGAGCCGCAATTGAACTGTAAACAAAGCCATTTTTAAAGGAGTGAAAACGCATAAAAAAACATGACTTTATTGCAAAGAAGAAAAGAGTATCAACATTCTATTTTCTGCCAAAGATTTGAAAATCAAAGAAAAATAAATAGTTTTGAATCAATACGAAACTCCAACAAAGGAAAAGGCTACTATGTATAAATTTACAGATACCCATTTTACCCCAGCACAACGTCGAAACTATAAGTTCCTTCGTTTCTTATTTAATTTTGCAGGATGGTTAGCGGTAGCTAGTATTGTGCTTCCGTTCATATATGTAAGTATTACCTATTTTCTTGAAGGGGCATTCTATTATTACATCTCGTACCAAATCCCCTGGTTTGGGATCATTGTTGGAGCACTCGTGTTATGGGTTCTGCTCAGAGGATTTACTAGCAATCGATGTTTAAATTGCTTTAGATTTAATGCGTTAGAAGAACAAAGTGAGAAAATACTTGGAAATGAATTGCTGATATTGAATGTGGTGAAGCACATGAAATGTAAAAAATGTGGTTTTGAGTGTGAACAAATTTCGCAACGCACAGGATCATATGAAGGGATTGGCCGGATGTCAAGAACGATTAAACAGGGGGGGAAGCCACGACTTAAAGGGGAATCTTACACGAGTTGGTGGCGAAGAAATAAATAAATCGATTACATCTAAGTTTTTTCATTCTAAATATTATAGATAATCATTTTAACGATGAGAATTTTTGATAAAGCGCTCATCTTATTATTGTCCTTTTATCATTGCCAAAATTTGATCGAAATCAAGATCACTTAATTGTTGATCGTTAAAAATTTGGGCATCCAGAACCTTTACTGCAAAATCACTCCAATTGGCAATATTGCGTCTTTGTGCAGCATTTCTGAGCTCGTATTTTCTGAGCGCAATTTTGTGCTTCAAAGCTATGGTTTTAATCAGTTCTTTATCTGTGTGTTCCTCATTATCAACTAATAAAAATTGAACATTCAAATTTCCTAAAAAGGCATATGCTAAAGAAATACTTTTGCGATTTCCACCCATACCACATCCTTCTCGGACCTTGATTAAGTGACTTAGAGAAATTTTAAAATGAAGTAATACCTCATCTAAAAAATTGATGTTCTCCATAAAAAAATAGATCACAGGTTTGTTTATTTCTCCAAACTTAGATTCAAGTTTTACATCTAAAAGAAAAATCTTGGGAACTTGAGGGGCATCATTAGGGAAATCGACGTATTCAGGATTGATGATATAATTTACTTTGGATCTAAACTTTAACTCCGTAATTCTTTCTATTGACACAGAAGTACTTTCATCTTTGAACACGACACCACAATTTAATTGCAACCAGTTGCTATTGTAATCCGTGTGAAAAAATACGTCGGGATCAATTTGTGTGCGATTAACCTCCATTAAATCTCTAAAATCTAAGCCTGCACTCGGATACCAAGCAATATTTGGCTGCTCGCCTATCTGGGTTTGCAAATCATCCAAGAGGAATTCATCTTGGCTATGAACTGCTTTTAAAATTGATTTTAATTTGAACTTTTGTGGCATAAATGAAAGTATAAAAAATTTGAACTAAGTAAGAATGAAGCGTTCAATCAGCAACTCATCTAAATTTCTGTCAACCAGTTGAACCAAACAGTTTGATCAACTACCGGAATATTATTTGCTTCACACACCTGCATAGTGTGTCCAGTTCCTCCCTTCTTGGGTTGGTCTAAATCATCATAAAAAATTCCAAAAGAGGCTGGTTTTATTTTTTCAGTTCCAATTACCATTATTGTATCTCGGATAATATATGCCGCTTTTATTGTATAACGATTCTTGTCTCCAGCAATAAACTTATCAACGAGCTTTTCGGTTTTTTTATTGCTTCTGGAGTGATACAGCACCTCAGGTTCTGTCGCAATATTTATTTCATCCAATGAAATGGTTTCGTATGCTTGATTGGATTGTTTTCTGTGTCCTGCATATGGCGTAATTACTTGTAATTTTTGACAATCCACTAAAGCAACACCATTTGAAAATAGTTGATCAGACCCTTCCGCATTTCCACTTCTAAACTTCATTTTTTTTGTGCTGGACGCTAGCAAGCTACCAAGCGCGGTTAACTTTTCTAGGTCAGCTTCTAGCACTTTTCTTTTCCCGACTAGAAGAATACTAACTTCTTCTTTGTCATACAACTTTATAAAATCTTTTAATGTCATTTTGGCTAGCTTCACAGCAAATTATTCCACCATTTTTCTTAACTGGCTGACAAGCAAAGATTTGCGTTCCGTCAAGAATGTTTTAAAGTCTGTAATGTCCAAACTGACATCAGGAATAAGTTGGTTTACTTTGTCGATGTTATTTTTTGTTACCCAGTCTTTCAAAGGGGAATCGAGTTTGGATTGGTTTAACGTTCCGTTTAGTAATTGAAGATTTAAAATGCTGTTCCAATTTGTTGGGTCAGTATAAAACTTAAAGTCTTCTTCTGTTTGATAGTCTCCACGTTTACTATTGTAAAAGTAACTTGCAGGATGCAAATGGTCTTTGTGATAATCTTGGTTGCCAAAATTTAAATGCGAATAAATCAATGACAAGATAGGGAAGCAGTCAGAAGCATCTTTTTGAGTGGTTAGGAGCCCTTCGATAAAGTCATCGTCAAATGAAAGATTTTTGGCGGGGTTACCTTTAAACTCATCTTTAATTCTGTCAAGCGGAAACGCTGGTTGTTTGGTTGTTTCTGCAAGTTCTGCTTTGATTGCTTTTTTAATACTCGTTAGAACGGTATCGGTCTGACTTCCAAAAACGCCTTTTAACAACGAAAGACAGAGCCATTTACTCATCAAAATCTTGTCATCCTTATATTTAATAGGACTGTTGATATCGTTTTCTATTTCACGGTGATAGATGTAATATATGATTGGAATAGCAGCATTTTTTGCTCTTAAGCTGTGGTTATTAAACCCAAGATTTGCAAGCAATGTGAATGCCTCAATTATACTTTTCTTTATTCGGGCCCAATTCTGCTCAAAAACGATTACGTTGCTTTGGTCAAAATTTTTGACTTGAAATTTAATGTTATCATTCAAGAGGACAAGACATGTTTTGAGAACAAAATCCTTGTTGATTAAAAAACCAGGGTTCCCGATTTCAAAAACTTTGTTGACAACATCCGGAATTTCTTTTCGCGCATCCGATTTCCAATGCGCTGTTGTAATTGACATCAGCAAATCAGAAAAACTTAACGGTTCTCCGCCACTATTTGTACGAATAAAAATATCTAAAACCGTGTCGATTTCTTGTGTTGTTTCAAGATAGTAGTTGATTAATTTTTCTTCAAAAATAACCTTCCGAAGTTGTCTAATTGTCTCTTTTATAAACGTTTTTGACAACCATCCGTTTTCCTCTATAAAGTTGTCTAAGTCATTTGTTTTCTCAAACTTTAAGATGTCATTTACCCTAAAAAGAATGTCTCCACTTGTACTTTTTTTCTCAAATTCTTGTTGGGTTAGAAATTGAAAGTCATAAATCATCTGTCTTTCGTTTTCCTCGGGCAAAGGATTTGAAAGGTTCAAGTAAAGGTGTCGGGTTGGAATGTTTTCTTCATTGTCATACCACCATTTTCTTGGCAGTTTATAAGCATAGGAGCCTTTTAAGCCAATGTATATACTTGTCAGCCTTTGTTGTCCGTCGATGACAGCTTTGAAATCTTTATATCCCTTTGTATCGATATCGGGATTGTCTTCTTTAAAAAATTGCCTGTATTCTGTCAGAAACTGATAGAACTTAAAATCGTTCTTGACATTGTTTTCTTTCACCTCCCAAAACATAAATGAGTTGATCGGATAACCTCGCATAATGCTATCAAACAGCACTTCAATTTGTTCGCTACTCCAAACGAATTTTCGTTGGATTGCAGGAAGTAAATAGGTTCTATCAACAATATTATCTATTGCATCTTTAATTGTTATGGGTGTTACAAATCCACTGCTCATCTATTTATTTTTTTAATCGAGGCGCCAGCCATCATTTACAAGATCTTCAATACTCACATATGCTGCAATGACTGGATTGGCTTCAGATTTGTCAGTGTAGTCAGTAGTTGCTCGAATTACAAACTTACGGTCCATTATATCGGCATATGCGATGTAAGGTATATGTCCGGCAAATTGATCAACACAAAATTTAGTGTTCGGTTTAAAAACTGGTGCTAGAGAGGCTGTAACATATATTGCCTCTAGATTTTTCATTTGGTATTCTTTGTCCTCCATTTTAAAAGTTATATATCTGATAGACTGTTAGTTGTAGTTGCGGTAAGCGCGATTAGAAAGAAATGTTTATTAAATGTTGTGATGGAGCACCTTGTAGGATTTGGTGACATGTCGCCGTTAATTCTTCAAGAATTTACTTCTATAAATACCATCTGCCATCGTAACTTCAAGAAAATAAATCCCGTCTGCCTCTGTGGAAATATCAAGAATAATTTGCTTTGAGAAGAGCTTTGACCTTTCTAAAATTACTTGCCCCGTTGAATTAATTATCTTCAAATTTATGATTTCGTTTTGATCGTTTGTCGTTAAGTGAATTGGGCCGTTTGTAGGATTTGGATATAGACTCATATTGTTTGGTAGAAAGCCTTCGCTGATTCCTGCAGAACAACCTTGACACATTTTATGTATGTATGCATTGGTTTCACTAGAAGAAGTAAAATTGAAAGTGTTGATACTCGGATCGAAATCTGAAGTACCTTGAAACCACCCCGTAGTGTAAATATTGTTGAAAGCATCAACTCCAATGGATGCACCATAATTAGATGATGGAGCGGCTCCTACAAATCTCCTTACCCAAATAAAATTTCCACTGCCATCATATTTTGCTATAAAAGTATCCGGTGAGGTAAGAGGTTCATTAATAATGGAAGTTCCTGATCCTGGGTCAAAATCAGTGTAACCATCAAAATAACCAGTGGTGTAGACATTGTTTTCAGCATCTAGTGTTATAGCATTACCATGACTATAACCGCTAATTTGTTTGGCCCAAACGAAATTTCCTGCAGCATCTAATTTTGAAATGAACGTGTTTCGCTCGGTAGTTGGGGTCATAAAAAAAGTGCCTAGCCCTGGGTCAAAATCAGTGGTGGCATCAAAAACACCCGTAGTGTAAACATTACTGAAAGCGTCCGTGGTTATCGAAAAACCAATTTGAGTACTTTCTCCCCAAAATTGTTTTGCCCAAACAAAATTGCCAGACGAATCTAATTTCGAAATAAAAGCATCCCAAAGGCCAAAGCTATTTAAAGGAACGAGCGTAAAAGAACCAACTCCTGGATCGAAATCTACCGTGTCACGAAATTGCCCTGTCGTGAGTACATTGCCAAAGCGATCAATTGAAATGGATTCACTCTGAACGCCAGAAACAGGACCGTACATTGCTTTTGCCCAAACAAAATTTCCGGAAGGATTCAGTTTCAAAACAAACATACTAAAAAGCCAAGTATGATCTGTATTCAGCATGAAAGTGCCTGCTCCCGGATCAAAATCAATAGTATCAGCAAAATATCCTGTGGTATAAATATTCCCTAAATCATCTAAGGAAATTGAAGTGCCATCAACTGCTCCAAGGGGGCCACCAATTTGTTTTGCCCAAATAAAATTCCCAAAGCTATCTAGTTTTAATACAAATAAATCATGGGTACCAATAGTGTTGAGATTGAAAATACCAGCACCCGGGTCAAAATCAACCAGTCCCCAAAAAGTACCTGTAATAAGTATGTTTCCGTCAGCATCTAGGGCGAGGTCATATTCGGCATAATATAATTGCCCACCTATTTGCTTTGCCCAAATAAAATTTCCAGCGCTATCCAATTTGGAAACGAATATATCATGATCTCCAATAGAAGTCAGGTTGTAAATGCCTGATCCAGGATTAAAATCTACTGTGCCAGAAAAACCCCCTATGGTATATATATTACCAGAAGCATCTAATTCCATAGAATTAGCTCCACTAGTGCCGGTTCCGCCAAATTGTTTGACCCATAGGAAATTTGCATCCTGTCCGAAAACTAATTTTGAACAACACAATAAGAGGATAAAGAGTATGTTTTTTTTCATGACCATTTTTTTGACTACCGGTAATTTACCTGTAACGCACAAGAATGTTCTAAAGTAAAACTATTTTATTTATCATCAATAGGTTGGGATATATTTCAATTTTAATACGCAAATTGTTGGTAATCAAGTTCTACATTGAATTTAATGGTGGCACCAAGTGCTTTAAATATTTTAATGATTGTATCGAGTCGCGCATTTTTAATACTGTTCTCAATTTTTGAGATTTGCGCCTTTTGCACTCCGACCAATTTTCCCAATTCTTCCTGAGTCAAGTTGCGTTCTTTTCTTGCTCGTTTAATGGCTTCTCCTATCAAGTCAATACTTAATTCATATTCGAAAGCGTCTCTTTCAGGTGTTCCAATCTTCCCGACATGTTTATCAATCATATCATCAAGACTTACCGTTTTCATTTTATTTTCCTTAATCATCTCTTTTATTTTTTAGATATTCTATTCTGATATTTTCTGCTTTCTCAATTTCTTTGGTTGGTGTTTTCTGCGTTTTCTTCAAAATTCCATGAGTGGATATTACAACTGTTTCAACCTTTCTTGATTTATCCCAAAAAGCGAAGAGTCTGTAAGCTTTTGAATTGTACAAAGTCCTAAACTCCCAAATGTTGTCGTTCAATTTCTTGAATAGTTCATTGTCAGTGATGCACTGTGACTTTCGTATATTGAAATAAATCTTGTTTCGTTCCTTTTCGCCGAGACTCTCTAAAAACACTTGTGCTTCATCCAAAAACTCAACATCGAATTTCTTCTTCATTACAAATTTAACTTTTTGTTTCCTTAAAAGGAAATTTATTATTGGTTATTTATTCAAGATTTTTGAGATTTCTCAATACAACCAAACTTGGTATCACAAATTGTGATACCAAGATTTTGGTTCAAAACCCAATTCTCTTCCTCCCACCCTGTTGCATCTGCTTCTGGTCTTTCTGAATCAGATAATTGAGCACTTGCTCGATGTCGGTGAACTTTTGGCCGCAGCGCTTACCTCCCCAACTTGAGGTCGCAAATTGCGTCCTCAAGTTGAGCCATTCTTCTTGAGAAAGTTCAAACATGAAGTCTTCCGGGAAGCGCCTTATGTTTCTGCGGACTGATTCTTTTAATCTTTTGGTTTCAATACCGTAAAGTTTCGCCAATTCATAATCGAGAATGACGCGTTTTCCTCGGATGTCGAGGATGCTATTTTTGATGAGTTCTTGTTCCATGATTTTTGTGATTCTTTGTTAAAACCCAATTTTCTTCCTCCCACCCTGTTGCATCTGCTTCTGGTCTTTCTGAATCAGATAATTGAGCACTTGCTCGATGTCGGTGAACTTTTGGCCGAAGCGCTTTTCTAGATCGGTGAGTTTTTCTTGAAGATCATGGTATTCGAGCGCCCATTGGCGCATGAGTACGAAGGCGCGCATGATCTGAATGCTCGCTTGAATTGCTCGTTGAGAATTCAATACTGCACTTAGCATCGCAACTCCTTGTTCTGTGAAGGCAAAAGGTAAATACTTGGGATAATGCCCTTTTCCTATTTCTAAGGTCACAGATTGTGTCCTTAGAAGTTTCCATTCTTCTTTTGTTAATTGAAACATAAAGTCTTCAGGAAAACGGTCGATGTTCCTCCGGACAGCTTGCTTCAATGCTTTTGTTTCAACTTCGTAAAGTTTCGCCAATTCATAATCGAGAATGACGCGTTTTCCTCGGATGTCGAGGATGCTGTTTTTGATGAGTTCTTGTTCCATGATATAGAATTTTCAACTGATTTATAAATTGAACCACACACAAAAGGCGGCCTGCGGCCGCCTTTTAGATCGTTTGGTTGGAGCTTGTTTTCTAAGGCAAAACAACGAGGTCGTTGATTTCGACTTCGGTGACGAAGCGCCGCTGGCCGCCAAAGCGGTAGAAGCGGCCAACGAGTTTGCCCTCGATGGCGAGGTGAACGCCTTTGGCACCGAATTCTTCGACAACTTTGGCCCAGCGGCCCCAGGCGCTGAGCAGGTGCCATTGGCTGCGTTGGCGCATGATGCCGTCGGCGTCGAGGTATTGTTCTTTGGTGGCTAGCGTGAAGCGCATGAGTTGCTTGCCGTCTTCGAGCTGCACATGGCGCGCCTCGGCGGTCATGTAGCCGATGAGGTTGACGTGGTTCATGTGCAAGTTGGGATTGGCCGACATGCGCGGCAACTCAGGCTGCGTTTTCGGTGCTTGCTGCTTCATGGTTGGTTTTTTTGGGTTGAACCATGATGAAATCATACAGCTCGATGATGGTAGCAAATCGTTTTTCGCCCGCTTTGTTTTCGTATTGTTGGTTGACCAACTTGCCCTCGACGACTACCTCCATGCCTTTTTCGAGCTTTTCGCCGACTTTTTCGGCAATTTTGCCCCAGGCGTTGATGGTATGCCACTGGGTGTAGTCGTGCCATTCGCCATTTTTGTCTTTGAAATTTTCGTGGGTTGCAAGCGAAAAACGCGCAAGCAAACGCCCTGAATCGAATTTGACAATTTCTGGTTGGCCGCCCAAGCGCCCCATCAGGCTGACTTTGTTTTTAAAAGCATTCATAACTAAAAATTTAATTGGTGAATGCCAAAGTTCAGGCTAGCGGCGGCCAAGAGTCGGTAATTAAGTACTTAATGTCGGATAAATATAGCCCCGTATAACGAGCCGACTATAAACCCTTTATTTACTTAGACTTATAACGCATTTGAAATAATTATGCTTCCTTTGCGTTTGTAGCAAAAAAACACGACATGTCTAAAATCAAAAACAATCTTTATTTCAAAATTGGCGGTATCGTACTGATCGCCTTGCTTTTACTCATCCCCACTGGCATGATCAAAAGTATCATTTACGAACGCGAACAAACGCAAAGAGAGGCTATTGACGAAGTCAGTGAAAAATGGGGCGGCGAGCAAACACTACAAGGCCCTGTACTCACCATTCCCTACACGCGCTATATCAAAGAAATCGACAAAGCGAATGGCAAAGAAAAACTAGTGCAAATCACCGAAAGACTCCACGTATTGCCAAGCAAACTCAATGTGCAAGCGAGTGTGAATCCAGATCGCCGGCACCGCGGTGTTTATGAAATTGTGGTTTATAAATCGGTGTTGCACGTGAGTGGTGAGTTTACAAAACTCGACTTCAAAGACCTCGAAAGCAAAGGACACACTTTTAAATTCAACGAAGCCACCCTAGACGCCGGCATTGGTGATTTACGCGGCATCGAAAAACAGATCAACCTCAACTGGGACGGACAAAAAATTGGCTTCAATCCGGGCGTATCGAACCAAGATGTTTTTTATACTGGCATCAATGCGAAAGTAGCGATTTCACCTTCAGACGATCATTTGTATCGCTTTAGTTTTGACGTAGAACTCAACGGCAGTCAGCAATTGTTTTTCACGCCTGTAGGTAAAGAAACAGATGTGGTGCTGAACTCCGACTGGCAAACCCCTAAATTCACAGGTTCTTTCTTACCAGATCAGCACACTACTGACAAAAATGGTTTCAAGGCACATTGGAACGTCTTGAACCTCAACCGCAATTATCCGCAAAGTTGGACGGGTTCAAGCTACAAAATCTATGACTCTGCCTTTGGTGTTGACCTCAAAATTCCTGTCGATAACTACCAAAAATCGCATCGCACCATTCACTACGCTTTGCTTTTCATCGGCCTGACCTTCTTGGTTTTCTTCTTTATTGAGATTTTCCAATCTTCAGGAATTCACCCGATTCAGTATATTTTGGTGGGTATTGCACTTGTGGTCTTCTACACCTTATTGCTTTCTATTTCTGAACATATCCGTTTCAATAGCGCCTTCTTACTTTCTGCCTTGGCTACGGTGATCCTGATCAGTACTTATGTGCGTGCCATTTTAAGATCCTTAAAGATGAGTTTGTTTATTGCAGGTCTTTTATCGATGCTCTACATCTTCATTTTTGTGATCATTCAGCTAGAAGACTTAGCGCTTTTGATTGGCAGTATTGGGGTGTTCATCATCCTCGGGCTTGTGATGTATTTCTCCAGAAAAATTGATTGGTATAACC
>JAIXXP010000108.1 GCA_027490665.1 Cryomorphaceae bacterium
ATCGTTTTATTATAAAAGATTTAGATCAAAATCAAAAAAAACAGTATCTGGTTTCGATTATTTCTTTGAATACGACGATGATGTTTGGCACTCAGATGGATTTTGGTATGAGATCAATTTAGACACCCTGAATAGTTCAAAGTACTTTTTTGTAAACAGAAATGGAACAGATAAATGTAAAGGCACTCAATTTATTGCCGCAAATACTGTTGAGTATATTGAGCCGAGTAAGCTAACATTCATAGATTCCATTGTGATAAGTCACCATCAAAAAACTACAACGCTTTATAAGTTCAAATCAACACATATAGTTCAAGATTCTTTTAGTGTATGCATGATTCACATTATTTCAGCACAATATGGCTTAGTAGCTCGAGAATCCAATGTGTGGTATTGTGATATGCAATCAGTACATGCAATTATGGAGGGACCTAAAGAATATATATATTGCCCATTTCAAGATAGAAACCATTTTTCCATTCTGAATATATCAGATCAATTTTTTGATGTAGAAAGAAAATTGAAGCGCCCCGTTAAAATTGAAAGACCCGATTGGATTTATAAGACATTAAGACAAGGTAGTCCTATCGACCAATCAATTCTAAATTTCTATAATGACGAAACATCATGTAATTGTGACTTTGAAGATTTAATGTCTGGGCACTTAAAAGCATTAAATAATGATTGGGATAAAAATGTTAAGAAACGGGCTAGGTATGACAGGATATATTACGAAGAACAAATGAATGAAAAAGAATAGTACTTGTCTTCAAGTCTCACCGCATTAATATATTGCCCAATCTTAATAAACTGAAATTCCGAGATCTACTATCTTTTGTAACCGGCAATTCACGCTACTATGATCATTCTATTTACGATTTGTTCATAATTGGATTTTTAAAATTGACTTCGAAATTTTATCAAAATAACTATTATTCTACCGGCTAGTACATACATTAAAAATCAAAGTACATATACTAAATTTCTCCTTGCTGCCCTCTCCCCTATTTTATCTCAAATCCCTTTACCACACTTGATTTTCGACTAATGAATCTTGTTTACACGTATACTTTTATTTGAAAAGGAATGTAAGATCGTTTTTTAATTTAGAGTTTTAATTTTTTGTAAAAATAAATAATACCTTAAAAAATGATCATTGAAGAAAACTATGTAACTGGTCACCCAAATGAAGTATTTGCCACTTTAAATCAAAAAATCGGCCAATACAAACGCAATTATAAATTTGTTAAAATTGGTATTACAGGACAAACACCAGAAGAACGTTTCGAGCAACATCTGAAAGATTACAAATGGACTAAGATGGTTTTGATTTATAAGTCAAGTTCAATAAACTACTGTAATCTAATTGAGGAATGGTTCGTCGACTATCACTTTGATGATTTAGTAAATCAAAGAAAAGGGGGCGGTTCACAATTAAGATTGGATGGGCCGAATTATGTTTATGTCCTGGTAATGGGGAAAATTGAAATTAAGTGAAACTTTACTAATCACTTCGATAAAAATAAAAACAAGAAAAATGAGCCACTCAATTGTTGCAAAATTTGATTTCAGACCGATAGGACAAGGATTGTTTTTTACTGGGAAATTCAAGCACGTAAGTTCTCGTAAAAGTTTCACAATGGTTTACGATTGTGGACATTCAACCGGTAATACAAATGCGTCCTACATTGATGCTGAAATTGATGAATTCGCATCGGAAATAGGAGGCAAAATTGACATGCTCGTCATTTCCCACTTCCATGAAGATCACATCAATAAAATAACTGAACTATTAAAAAAATGTCATGGTGCCAAAAAGGTTTACCTACCCTACTTATCTGAAGATGACAAATACCTTTATTTAGTCGACCTTCTTTTCGAAGGTAATTCAGATATAGAGAGCGTTAGGTCATTTATAAATGACCCCATTACCAGTCTCCAAAAACTCGAAGTTGAACATATAAATTTTATTCATCATAGTGATAAACCTGATGATTCAGGAAATTCAACCACCGATCCTAAACCATTTGACGACAATCCAGAATTTAATTTTGAAGTAATTAAGTATCTTGAGGATAATAATGAAATTCCTGAATCCGATATACAAGAAAACGTTCATCATCATTACGACTCAGGGTATATTGAACTCAATCATTTTTGGCAATTTAAATTTTTTAATAAAAAAATAGATGTTTCGTTGTTATCGAATTTTAAAACTAAATTAAAATCGCTTTTAAAGACCCCAAATGACCCTACCCAAGCTGAAATCACAAATGCGTTGTCATCATCAAGAATCACAATTCAAAATTTAAAATCTGTGTATGTAGGTGTCTTCGGATCCAACAAATTGAATGACACCTCCATGATGTTAGTAAATACACCTAAAAGCCCCAAAACAGAAATTGCAATTTGTAACGGCCAAAAAAAGTTCTATCACAGACATCATCTGCGATATCTTTGCTGTGACTATCGATATCGAGACCGAAACATAAATCACATTTATAATAATTACGCTTTTCTTTTAACTGGCGATATCAAACTTAATGACAGCTGCTCAGACGAGTTAGAAAGTAAATGGGGGCAAACTACTCTTGAACAAATTCAGATCTTACAAATTCCTCACCATGGAGCGAATCACTATTTGACAAGTAGTGCATTAGATAGATTTACTAGTATAAATTACGGCGTAATCAATTACGGCCTAGGCAATCAATATAGGCATCCTAGTAAACATATAATTGACCTTATTAATAATGCAATTATTCCGATTAGCTTAATGCATGCAACTCAAATAAATAGTGTGAGGATAAAGTATATTTTGGGGAATGTAGAGATGTAAATCAAATATCCTCGGCCTGATTATTTTTTGCTTTCATTTAGAATCTTCGATGGCATTAATTCAAAAAGAATTTGGATAATTATAAAAAACAATATTATTTAACATCAATTAAAGTCATGAATTTTATTGACATAAAACTCAAAAACTGCTTTGGAATAGGTAGGTTCCATCACAAATTTGAATATAAACAAGTAAAAACAAACTCATTCTTAATTTATGCACCAAATGGGACAATGAAAACTTCATTTGCTAAGACATTAGATCTTATTTCAAAAAATGAACCTAAATCAATGCCTGGTGATAGCGTTTATTCGGATAGAATATCTGAATATAAAGTTTTTACAGATGTTGGCCAAATACCAATTGAATCAATTTTAGTTGTTAATGCAGAAAATAGCAGTTTTGATGCCACCGACAAAATTAGTTCATTTATCGCAAGTAAAGATTTAAAGAAGAAATATGACAAGATTTATTCGGAATTAGAAAATCAAAAAAGTGAATACCTAAAAAAGCTAAAGCAAATTTCACAAAGTACAGATTGCGAAGTTGAATTCGTAAATACATTTAGCGAATCATCAAAAAGTAATTTTTTTGAACTTTTATTAAATATTTCTAAGGAGTTAATAACCAAACCTAAAAACTACAACTTTCGATATAATGACATCTTTGACAAAAAAGGAAATGTAAAAAAATTCTTAGAAAAGAACCAAAAGCTTCTTTCGATTTATGTGTCAAAATATGATCAACTTCTTGCTAGTTCAAAATTCTTTAAGCGCTCGTCAAACTCATTTGGCACATATCAAGCCAATGAAATATTAAAATCAACCGAGGATAATTCTTTCTTTGAAGCTGGACATAAATTTACTTTGAATGACAATGTGGAAATCAAGTCGACAGATGAGTTAAAAGAAATTCTTGAAAAGGAAATAACTTCAATAATTAATGATGTCAATCTCAAAAAATCATTTGAACAAGTAGATAAATCAATTGGGTCAAATACTGAACTAAGATCTTTCAAAACTGTAATCGAGAAAAATAATCTATTACTCATTGAGCTTGAGAAGTATGACGATTTTAGAAAAAAAATATGGTTAAACTATATTTCTTCTATTCCAAACGAAACTAAAATCCTTGCTGAACTATATGAAAGTTATAAAAAAGACCTTGAGAAAATTATAGCAGATGCTAAAAAGGAATTTGCAATTTGGGAGGAAATAATAAGAACTTTCAATCAGCGATTTTATGTACCTTTTGAAATAAGACTTGTGAATCAAGAAGATGTTGTATTGAGGAGAGAAACCGCCAATATTGAATTTGATTACAAAGATCCAAATGATTCACCTGTAAGAAAAGATAAAAGCTCAATACTTTCTATTTTAAGCAAAGGAGAACAAAGAGCTTTTTATATCCTTCAACTATTATTTGAAATAGAATCTCGTAAGCAATTAAACCATGAAACACTTTTGATTTTAGATGATATCGCTGATTCGTTTGATTATAAAAATAAATATGCTATCATTGAATATATCAAGGAATTGCATGAAAATTCAATTTTCAGACTA
>JAIXXP010000020.1 GCA_027490665.1 Cryomorphaceae bacterium
CTACAAGGATTTTTCTTTACCCTTTTTTGATGACAAACATGGCATGATGGCAGGTGGCTCTTGGGCATCAACCGGCAATAGTGCAAGCCGATATTACCGATTATGGTTTAGACGAGATTTTGTACAGCACGCAGGGTTTAGATTAGTAAAAGTATAGTTTCTTTTACAGAGGAATCTTTTAGAAACATTTTACGAAAGTGTGGATGTTAGAGATATCTATTAACCCTATTTAGTAATTTACTTTGAATATAGATTTAAGTCAAACTAGTATACATTGGTTTTTCACCGATGAATTCGTCAATTTATCGGATCAAATTGCATCACCACCCAACCATCAATTCTCTCCAAAGCGATTGACAGAATTCTCTACCGGACGACTTTGCGCTATAAAGGCACTCGAGCTATTAGGTATAAGAGAAACGAACATTCCCATAGGGGAGGATAGAGCTCCCATTTGGCCAAGGGGAATTGTAGGTTCAATAAGTCATTGTGATCGTTTAGCAGGCGCAATAGTCGCTAAAGAATCAAACCATATTTCGTTAGGTTTAGATGTAGAAGAAATTGGCCGAGTAACGAGCGATCTTTGGGATTTGGTCTTTACCGAAAATGAAAAGAACTTCTTATTTAGTCTGTCAAAAGAAGATCAGCGCGTTAAAAGCACAGCTATCTTCTCCATCAAAGAAGCATTTTACAAGTTTCAACATCCCTTGACTAAAACTTTTTTAGATTTTTTGGATGTGGAGGTGGAATTGCCTGGCCTAACGCGAGTAAAGGTCTTAATTGACACCATAGATCCGATATCAAAAATTAGGAGTAACGAGGCCTTCTATTTTAAAGAGAATGAATGTATAATTTCTTTAATAGTAGCAGATTAAATTAGGCATGCAAATTTGAAGGCAAAACTCATTTTGGGTTATTTGAGTTGAAAATCTGCTATTTGAAATTTTCCACAAAACTTCTATCAAATAAAAAACCCAGTAACTCATTAGAATTACTGGGTTTCGTTGTGGGGGTTGACGGGTTCGAACCGCCGACCCTCTGCTTGTAAGGCAGATGCTCTGAACCAGCTGAGCTAAACCCCCTTCGTATTACGAGTGCAAAGATATAAAAGATTTTAATTACAAAAAGAAAAAAGCTGTTTTTTTTACTACTTCGTCTGATTCTATGTAAAAAGAAGATTTAGTTGCTTCACAATCAAAATGTTGCGATTTGAAACATTTTGAGAATCTTTTCGTATACTTGGCCTATGCTTCAAAGCAAACGCCGTTTATTATTGCTTATAATAGGGTTTAGTGTACTCTTTCAAGGCTGTGATTTCAGATCGCATAGACAAGAAATGCGCAAAGATTGGACACAAATCAAAGCAGCCGGAAAACTCACCTTACTGACTGAAAACACAACACTCTCGTTTTTTGAATTCAAAGGCAAGCGCATGGGTTTTGAATACGAAATTCTAGATACTTTTTGTAAAGCAAATCACCTCAAATTAGAGGTTAAGGTACTCAATAAACTCAGTGATTTCGGTCGTTTACTACGAAAAGGGGAGGGGGATGTTGTTGCGGCAAACTTACCAATCTCCTTGCATCAAGAAAAGTTCTTTCAGTATTCTTTGCCTTACTACCAAACCTATCAGGTGCTTGTTCAGCGCAAGTCCGATTCCATAATTTCTGAGCCCGCCTACTTAGCTGGCAAAACCGTTTATATACGCAAGAATTCTGCCTACGAAAAACGCTTATTTGCTCTCCAAGACGAAATTGGAGCCAGCATCGATATCCGCTATCAAAAAACCTCTCCATTGACCGAAGATTTAATTGAGGAAGTCGTGAATGGCCGTATTCCATATACGCTCGCTCATGAAAATCAGGCGCGCATTGCTAAAGACATGCATGCTAATTTGGATATAGCAACCCGTATGTCTTTCGAACAGCGCATTGCTTTTGGCCTTAGACCCAAAAGCAAAGAACTCAAACAAAAATTGGACGCTTTTCTTCAGGTTTACCTTGTGTCTGAGGCGTATACGCTTTTGAAAAAGCGTTACTTTGATTATATTGTATCGACACCAACTGAATTTTTCTTAACGCCAAAAGGCGCGCTTTCGCCTTTCGATGCTCTATTTAAAAAAGCAGCTCAAAAATACAATTGGGATTGGAAAGTGCTTGCGGCTATTGCTTACAAGGAATCAAGGTTCAATCCGAATGCAAGAGGATTTGGAGGAGCTTATGGCATGATGCAATTTATGCCAAATACAGGGCCTAAGTTTGGCGTTTTTCCGGATTCTAGTCCCGAAGCGCAAATCAATGGCGGTATGCGCTATTTAAATTCGGTAAGTAAGCGTTGGGCAGCCATTGCCGATGAGCAAATCCGTATGCAATTTACTTTAGCTTCTTACAATGCAGGTATGTGCCACATTGAAGATGCGCAACGCCTCGCGAGAGCAGCGGGTCTGGATCCAAATGTTTGGGACGGAAATGTGGCGCTTATGGTCAAGAAACTAGATGAGCCCGAGTTTTACCGCTCAGAGTTGGTGCGTTGCGGCGCCTACAGGGGGAAAGCCACAGCTTACGTGGCCAATGTAATGGGTATTTATTCGCGTTGGAAATAAATGCCAGACAACCCCATTTTTGTTATTCAAGGGCCTACAGCATCTGGTAAAACCAGTTTGGCCATTGCATTAGCTCAACACTTTCAGACTGAAATTATTTCTTTCGATTCTAGGCAGTTTTACAAAGAGTTGGCTATCGGCGTAGCGCGGCCTAGCGCTCAAGAACTTCAGCAAGTTCGGCATCATTTGATAGCCAGTCATTCGATCACAGCCCCTATAAATGCCGCGCAATTTGCCGCAGAAGCCCAACCCATTTTAGAAAAGCTCTTGCAAGAGAATGGGTCTGCGGTGCTTGTTGGTGGCTCTGCACTGTTTGCAGATGCATTGCTTTTGGGGCTCGACCCCTTGCCTCATGACGCCGTAGTTCAGGCGAAATGGCAAAGCATTTTCGATCAAGATGGTTTAGAAGCCTTGCAAAAAGCCTTACTGCGCCAAGACCCCAATTTTTACCAAGAGGTCGACATTATGAATCCGCTGCGCTTGATCCGTGCGTTAGAAATCAATGAATTAACGGGTAGGTCTAATCTTGAATTGCGTAAAGGTGCCAAACAAGATCCGGATAACCTCCATAGATTTTATATCAATTGGCCGCGTCAAGAATTGTACGAAAGAATCAATTGGCGGGTAGATCAAATGATCTTAGAAGGTTTAGAACAGGAGGCGGCATTGTTTTATCCCGATTTTCAAACCAATACAGCACTTCAAACTGTTGGTTATCAAGAGTTTTTTACTTATTTCAATGGGGTGTATGCTAAAGAGGAAGCGGTCGACAAAATC
>JAIXXP010000097.1 GCA_027490665.1 Cryomorphaceae bacterium
ATGTACTTGGTATTGACTGCACTTCTTGCGTTGAACGTGTCTAAGCAAATTCTCGATGCTTTTGTAGCTATCGAAGACAACATTCAACGAGGAAGTATAACACAATATGATCGTGGGCAAACTGCAAAAGGATCTCTTATTGAAGAGCTTGGCAGCGTAACCAAAGACGAAGCTGGACGCGCGAAGGCTGAAAAGATCAAGAAATATCTTGGCATGATTGATAAAATCGACAAAAATGTTGGTGAGTTTATCAAATATGTAGACGAGTTAAAGATCGAGTTAATCGCTGAAGTGGAAGGACCTGAAAAGGTAAAGACAGCAAAGATGAACGATAAAGAAAGCATTGTTTGGAAAAAATACGATCCAAGTACCCCATTGCTTCCTGCACGTTTGTATCTACAAGCAATTCAAACCAAAGACAACTTTGACGTCCCGATGCACAACATCGTTGGTTCAGAGATTTCAAAAATTGATCCTAAGAAAAAAAAAAAAAAACTTTGGGATCTCTACAAAGGTCTTCGTTCTTCAATTGTAGAAATATCAGGGAACTATAAAGAAGGTGACAAGAATGTCTGGAAGTTAAAAGTTAAAGAAATCAATGCATACAAAGATTTCCAAGATTTAGAAAAGCAAATTCTAAAAATGTTCAATGCCCCTGGCAACAAAGTAAATCCTGAAGATTTAGAAGCGTTGGTTTCTATTTATCAAGAGTTAACCAAGCAAGAATACGCTGATCACCACGAGGCTAAAAACATCCACTGGTTAGGTCGTACCTTTGACCACGCGCCATTGGTAGGTGCCTTGGCTTCTTTGAGCTCTATGCAAAACGAAATTTTGGCAGCTCGTGCAAAAGCGGTTAGTTTGTTGAAATCTAAAGTAACCACAGGAGAGTTCTCATTCAACAAAATTCAACAGTTAGTTAGCGGCCCAGGTGTTGCTACTGCAGGTGAAGAAATTGAATTACTTGTCACAATGGCAGCATATGACTCTGACAAAAACCCTGCTGTCACCTCAAGTTCTGGTAATGTTGAAATCAAGGAAGGTATCGGCCGCATCAAGATGAAAGCTGGTATGTCTGACATGAAAGTGAATGGTACTGTAACCATCGTTAACAAATCAGGTGTTCCTTACAAAAGAGACTGGGAATGGAAAGTTGCTATCGTTAAGGCACAAGGATCTATTTCATTGCCTGAAATGAGCGTACTATACAAAGGATGGAATAACAAAGTTGTTCCTGTTGTTGCTGGAGCGGTGAGTTCTTCTATCACTGTAGAAGGTGGTACAGCTACAAAAGCATCTTGGACAGACGCAGAAGGAAATAAATACGATGGTTATTTTGTCAACGTAACAGGTGCCTCTAAGTATGTTACAATCGGATTAAACGGCAAAGATAAAGACGGTAAATCTAAATCTTTCGGTAAATTCAAGTATAAAGTGAAACCTTTCCCGAAAGCACAGTTACAAGGTACAACCATTTCTAAAACTACTGGCTTCAAAGCAGTAGTTTCACTAGGGGCAGATAGTCCGTTTACAGGTGTTACCTTCCAAGTAATTGGTGGATCTGTGATCTTAGGAAATGAAGAAATTACATTCTCTGGTGACCGCGTACCGGCTGCAGCAATTGCTAAAATAAAAGCAGGAAAACGTGTTGCTATAGATGTAACTTACAAGAGAACAGGTGGAAGTCCCGAGATTGCATCTGGTGTCTTGAAAGTGACTCCATAATTGATAAAAATACAAGGATTATGAAAAATGTATTGTTGGTATTACTAAGTGTTTTGACATTTGCAGTTCAAGCACAAGATCGTCCACAACGTGGTCCATACAACACGCTACCTGGTGGTGTAGTTGATGGAGTAGCAATTCAGGATGAAGTACCTGTTCGTGCAAAAGTTGAGTACGAGTACGTGAGAGCGAACGATGTAGCATGGCAAAAGCGTGTGTTTTCTAGAATAGATGCACGTGAAAAAATGAACCACGACATTTTTCTACCTTATGATGCTTTTGACGGCACCTTATCTACAGGATCTGCATATCGTCCAGGCAATGCAAGTGAAATCGATGATCCAACTTGGAACAAAAGTCAGTCAAGATGGTCACTCTGGACAGTCATTATGCGTCATATATTCCTTGGCGACCTCACTGTTTATCGTGTTTCTAGCGAATTTTACCCTGATGCAGAAGATGGTTATAGTTTAAAGTATCCAATTCAGCGTCAAGGCCAAAATGACTATTTTGAGGTTAAAAAATACCGCGGTGATATCAATGGTCTTTTGGCTTCTGGTGGTTTAGGTCCAAAATTGAGAATTTACAGACCTTTGTCAGAGGACACAATGGATATCATCAAAACCAACCAAACCTTGACTGAGTATCTAGACAGTTTGCGTTCCGATTCAGATTATGAAGAATTGATGGGAATCGATCAAGAAAAACTTCAAGAATGGTGGGACTTCTCATCTGTTAATTCACCTGTGAGAAAAGACGCTATTTCTATGTGGGTTCCATCGAATAATATAGTTGCCTACCACATCAAAGAAGATTGGTATTTCGACAAAGAGCGTTCTATTCTCGATAAACGTATTATCTCAATTGCTCCTGTAGCTCGTTATACATATGTAGAGCCTGAGGAGGGTGAAACGGCAGTAAGAGGCGAACTTTTGGTTTACGATAACATAGGTAAGCCTTACCTTTTCAGTGGTTCATCCAATGAGTTTGAATTATACGAAGGTCGAGTAGAAGAACGCGAGATGTTCTGGTTGTATTTTGACGAACTGCGCAATGTAATCGTGAATTACTATGTGTACAACGATAAAAACGATGCGCAATGGATGTCATTCGATGACCTTTTCTGGAAACGCAAGTTTACTTCTACAATCTACCGCGTATCTGATAAATTTGACCGCGAAATCGAAGATTACAAGTTTGGTGTTGATGCCTTATATGAATCTGAAAGAGTAAAAGAAACGATCAGAGATTGGGAACACGACCTCTGGCATTTCTAAAAAAAATAAAATCTAAAAGCCTCGCTGAAAAGCGGGGCTTTTTTCGTTTATTTTTGTACCGTGAAGTGGATAGGAAATAGAATAAGTTTCAATGATCAAAAGGACAAAACAACAATAGTTATTGATCCTTCTAAAAATGCCTGGATTTCTGCTATCATGGGGGCTTGGCTTGGCATGTGGTATGCCATTGGTGCGACAGTAATGTGGGCCTTGTATGTGATGAAACTCAAAGAGCAAGAAAAGTTGATTTTATGGATCTTTTTGGTTTTCTGGCTTTATTACGCTTGGCGTGTCACCATGAGTTTTTTCTGGAATTTACGCGGTCAAGAGTACATCAAAATAAATAGCGATGCCTTTTATCTAAAGAAATCTTTCTTAAATTTTGGCAAGACCGTCCCTTACTATTTTGACAACATCAAGAATTTCAAATTTGAAATACCGAAAGAAGGTAGTTTTCAGGCGATATGGGAAAGTTCACCTTGGATAAATGGTGGTGAAAGATTCGAGTTTGATTACTTCCATCAAAAAGTGCGCTTTGGCAGAAAACTCAATGAGAAAGAAGCCAAGTTATTATATCAATTGATTTCAAAAAAAATTAAATCCTAATGTACGGTAAAATTCAAGGACATCTAGCAGCTGAATTAGCACAAATTGAGGCTAACGGCTTATTGAAGAAAGAACGCATAATTACAAGTCCACAAGGAGCAAACGTAACAGTTAGCTCCGGTGAAGAAGTAGTGATTATGTGTGCTAACAATTACCTTGGCTTATCTTCGCATCCAGAAGTTGTCGAAGCCGCTAAAGATGCCTTAGACACACATGGCTACGGGATGTCTTCGGTTCGTTTTATTTGTGGCACTCAAGATATTCACAAGACGCTTGAAAAGAAAATCGCTGAGTTTTACGGAACAGAGGATACCATACTTTATGCGGCTGCATTTGACGCGAATGGTGGTGTATTTGAACCGCTCTTTACAGAGGAAGACGCAATCATTTCGGATGAGCTCAATCATGCCTCGATCATCGACGGAATTCGTTTGTGTAAAGCAGCTCGTTACCGTTACAAGCATTCTGATATGGATGATCTCGAGACTCAGCTGAAAGCAGCGCAAGCTCAACGACACCGTATTATTGTTACTGATGGTGTTTTCTCTATGGATGGAGACCTCGCAAGAATGGATGCAATTTGTGCTTTGGCTGAAAAATATGATGCACTCGTGATGACTGACGAATGCCATTCAGCTGGTTTTATTGGAAAAACAGGTCGCGGTGTTCCTGAATATTTTGGCGTCATGGATAAGGTCGACATCATTACAGGTACGCTTGGTAAGGCGCTCGGCGGCGCAATGGGAGGTTATACCACCGGAAAGAAAGAAATAATTGAAATGCTGCGCCAGCGCTCACGTCCTTATTTGTTCTCTAACTCACTATCACCAGCAATAGTTGGGGCCTCAATAAAAGTTTTTGATTTACTGAGTGCAACCACTGAATTACGAGACCGTTTAGAAGCAAACACATCCTATTTCAAAGAGCGAATTGTGGCAGCAGGCTTTGACATCAAACCAGGAGGTTCGCCAATAGTTCCAATAATGTTATATGATGCGGCTTTGTCACAAGAATTTGCCAATCGTTTACTTGCTGAAGGTGTTTATGCAATCGGTTTCTTTTATCCCGTAGTCGCTAAAGGACAAGCGCGCATCCGAACCCAAATCTCTGCAGCGCATACACAAGCAGATCTCGACAAGGCTATTGCCGCATTTATCAAAGTCGGTAAAGAACTGAACGTGATCTAAAACTCTTTTTGAACATATTTTTATAATAGGCATAAACTTTACTTATATTTGTCTTATGGCAAAGTTAGGTAAGTTCATCCTATACATTTTTGTACTGCTTTTTATGCTTAAAGCGGTATCCTCAAGTGTTTTGCCATTTCTCAAATATGACTTGCAAGAGTTAGCTATAGAGGAAAGTACAGACAACGAAGAATCTGATGAAGAATTTGAATTCAAGTTTGTTCCTGATTTCTTTGCAGTAAATGACGATTCTGCTACAGTTTGTACTTATACGATATGCATTTCGAAGTGTAACTTCAAAGCGTATAATGCTGCTGTTTTTCTCGGGTATATCAACCAGTCTTTTAGGCCTCCATGTGATTGCTGATTAAGGATCTTTTCTCTTATCTTCATTCATCAAATCATATGTTTACATTTCTCAAAAGTTGGAAGCAAGATCTTCCGGCGGGTTTAGTTGTTTTTTTAGTTGCGCTACCACTTTGTTTGGGTATCGGCCTTGCTTCCACCTCTGTTTTAGGACAAGACGGTTTGCCTTCTGTTATGACAGGGGTATTGGCAGGTATTGTCGGAGGCACTGTGGTTGCACTTTTATCTAATTCAAGGCTCGGAGTATCAGGACCGGCAGCAGGGCTCATTACAATTGTTTTGGCTGCAATTCAAGAACTCGGTTCTTTCGATACTTTTTTATTGGCTCTTGTCTTGGCTGGGCTTATTCAATTTGCGCTAGCATTTGTAGGCTTTGGTCTGCTTGCCAATTATGTGCCAACAGCGGTCATAAAAGGAATGCTTGCTGCAATTGGAATAACCCTTATTTTAAAAGAAATCCCGCATTTACTGGGTTATGATAATGATTTCTTTGGCGATGAATCATTTTGGCAATTTGATGGACACAATACTTTTAGCGAGCTATTTTATGCCTTAAATGCTTTTGAACCTGGCGCGGTTGTGATTGGTTTGGTAGCAGTCTTCTTGCTACTGAGCTTTGACTCGAAGTGGATTAAAAAACAGCGTTGGTCCACTTACATACCCGGAGCGCTAGTGGTTGTGTTATTTGGGATAGTGTCCAATCAATTCCTCACTGGAGATATGCACTTAACTGGTAAACACTTGGTGCAAGTTCCAGATCTTCATTCTTGGAAACAAATCAAAAGTATTTTTCACACCCCAAATTGGACGCAATTTGGCAATTCTAAAGTTTGGGTAATTGCTGTGACGCTAGCTATTGTTGGAAGTCTTGAAACCTTATTGAGTGTCGAGGCCACCGACAAGTTGGACCCTAAAAAACATAAAACAAATCCGCACAGAGAACTCAAAGCGCAGGGTATAGGAAATCTGGTGAGCGGCCTTATCGGCGGATTACCAATTACACAAGTAATCGTTAGGAGTTCCGCAAACATAGCCGCTGGCGGACAATCCAAATTAGCGGCATTTATACATGGGCTTCTTTTGGTCATTTCTATATTGTTTTTGGGCGGTATACTCAATATGATTCCTTTGGCTGCTTTAGCTGCTGTTCTGGTTCTGGTTGGATACAAACTTGCAAAATGGTCGGTATTCGTAGAAATGTATCAGAAAGGATTGGCACAATTTATACCTTTTGTGACAACCATACTCGCTATTTTATTGACAGACCTACTCAAAGGGATTGCAATAGGCATATTAGTAGCCATATTTTATGTTCTTAAAAGGAATTACCAAAATCATTTCACCAAAGAAGATTCATTAGAAGGGTTCAAACTCATTTTGTCTGAGGAGGTAACTTTCTTAAACAAAGGTGGTATCCTTGAAGCTCTTGAAGCACATAAATTACAGCGCATCACCATCGATGCAAGCCGCACGAAAAGCATCGACCAAGATGTGCTAGAGGCATTGCAAGAATTTAAATTTAACGCCGAACAAGAAGGGCGTCCCGAAATCATTTTTATCAATTTATAATGGAAAAATTTTACAACCAACTACTCGATAACAATAAAAAATGGGTCGCAAGTAAATTGGCTAAGGACCCTGAGTATTTCAAGAAACTTTCAAGAGGACAAAAACCTCCCGTACTCTGGATAGGTTGTGCAGATAGCCGCGTTCCGGCAAATGAAATAATCGGTGCGGAGCCAGGTGAGGTTTTTGTACATCGCAATATTGCCAATATGGTTGTGCATTCAGACATGAATATGCTTTCAGTATTGGACTACGCCGTCAATGTGTTGCAAGTGAAACACATCATCGTTTGTGGTCATTATGGCTGTGGTGGTGTTCAGACTGCCATGACCAATAAACACGTTGGTCTCATAGACAACTGGATCCGTCACATCAAAGATGTGTATCGTTTGCACCGCCCTGAGCTAGATGCCATTACCGATGAGGCGGCACGTTTTGACCGTTTTGTAGAATTGAATGTATTCGAACAGGTTTTAGATTTGGGTAAAACATCAATTGTGCAAGCTGCATGGGAGCGAGGGCAAGAAGTACATGTTCATGGCTGGGTTTACGATATACATGACGGCATGATCCGCGATTTGAAAGTAACTCTCAAGGACAACGCGACACTTTGCGATGTTTACAAACTCGATTTATAAGAAACTAACCATTCCAAGGTAGTCTCGCCTTTTATTTGTGTAATTTCGTAGTATGGAATTACTCATTATCATTCTTTTAGTGCTGATCAATGGTGTTTTTTCGATGTCAGAAATGGCATTGGTTAGCTCCAAAAAATACAAGCTTGAAAAAGCCAGCAAACGAGGAAACAAAAAAGCACGCAAAGCACTTGAACTTTCGGAACATCCTACTCGGTTTCTTTCAACAGTTCAAATCGGCATCACACTCATCGGTATTTTATTAGGGGTCTATTCAGGTGAAAACCTAACCAACGATTTCATGGCTTTACTTGACAAAGTCAGCGCGCTCAAACCATATAGTCAAGAATTAGCCACTGGCTTTATTGTCGTGACCATCACTTATTTTTCGATTGTGCTTGGAGAGCTTGTTCCAAAACGCATCGGAATGGCTTTTCCTGAAAAAATTATCACTTTCATGGCAGGCCCCATGCAAATCTTAGCTTTGCTAACGGGTCCATTTGTTTGGTTGCTCACTGCCACCAACAATTTAATAGTGCGCCTTTTAGGCTTAAATGACTCCACTGATCAGGCTGTTTCAGAGGAAGAAATTAAATCGATTTTAAAGGAAAGTGCCCAAGGGGGTGAAATACAAGACATCGAACATTCTATCGTAGAACGCGTTTTTGAACTCGGAGACCGCAAAGTAAAATCATTAATGACCCACCGCAGCGAGGTCGTCTTTTTCAAGGAGGAAGAATCTTGGCAAGAAATTCGTCAGAAAATTGATGAGGAAAAACATTCGGCTTATCCTGTTTCAACCAGCAACGACATCGATGACATCACGGGCATCATCTTACTCAAGGATTTATTTGGTGGCCATACCGAACAAGATTTCAAGGTAGTCAATTACATCAAAGAGCCCATTTATTTCAATGAAAATACAAGTGCATATCAAGTATTGGAGTCTTTCAAAAATGAAGGTAATCACTACGGTATTGTGGTAGATGAATACGGTTCAGTTCAAGGAATCATCACCATGGACGACATGCTTGACGCACTTGTTGGGGAAGCCACGGAGCACTACCAAGACGAATACAAAATTGTTCAAAGAACCGACAATTCCTGGTTGGTAGATGGTCAGTATTCCATTTTTGATTTTGAGAAGTATTTTGACGTGCTCGTTACGGACGAACAGAATACCTATGCCACCGTTGCCGGCTTGTTTATTTCACACAAAAACGAAATTCCAGAAGTAGGCGACACGCTAGTTGTTGATCAGTTGCAATTAGAGGTTGTCGATAAAGATGGTCCTAGAATAGATAAATTATTGATTACTTTACTTGAGAAGTAAGTAGTGGTCTCGCCAGGAATCGAACCTGGATCAAACGTTTAGGAAACGCTTATTCTATCCGTTGAACTACGAGACCAATTGTTGCATTTCTTGCCAAACTTTTTCGGCAGCGTGGTCCCAATCGAAGGCCAAAACGCGTTGCTTTCCGCTTTCTATTAATTGGGTTTGCAAAGCTACGTCATTTTTTAATTGTTCCATTGCTTTGGCAATAGCTTCTACATCAAAGGGATCTACATAATGTGCGGCGTCGGCGGCTATTTCAGGCAAACAACTTTTGTTTCCCGCAATGATAGGTGTATGGGAGGCCATTGCTTCAGCCAAGGGCATGCCAAATCCTTCAAAGTAAGGTACATAAACAAATGCCGCAGCTGCCGCCATGATGTTCGCGAGTGTATTGGTTTCGATATGACCTTTGAAATGGATGCGTTTGGCAAGATTAGATTCAATTTCAAAAGTTTGGTCTTTCCACATGGCGGCACCTACAATAACGAGTTGATGCGTGGCTTCTTTTTGCGCATACAATTGAAAGGCTTGCAGCAAACGATGGATGTTTTTTCTTGGGTGCAGTGACCCTACAAAAAGGAAGTATGGTTCTTTGAAGCCTAATTGCTGTTGTACATATTCTTTTTCTTGAATTGAAAGAGGTATGTATTGTGTATTGACCCCATTATAGATGACGCTGATCTTTTCAGAAGGTATCTGATAACTAGAAATGATGTCTTTTTTTGTGGTTTCGGATACCGTTACAATTTGAGTTGCAGCTTTTGCAAAGTGAGGAAAGTACTTTTTATAATACCAGGCCACCCATTTAGGGAGATCTTGCGGAAAGTGTTCAAAATTGAGGTCATGGATGGTGGCTAGTACAGGTGTTTGGATGCCGAGTGGAAACATGCCGTCAGGTGACCAAAAAACATCGAGTTGGTCTTTTTGAATGGCTCTTTTTAAGCTCCATTGAAACCATATAACGTATAGGAAAGGATGTCTTGTAGGCGGAAAAACACTTTTGCAAATGACATTTGGTCCAAAACTAAATTGTGGATCCACAGGACGGTCAAAATAACAAATGAAGGTGTGTTCGGGGTGGGCAATTGTAATTCGCTTGACAATTTCTAGCGTGTAATTACCAAAGCCCTCCATTTTTTGGCCAAGTAAGGATCTGGTATTGATGCCAATGCGCATACTAGAATTCGAGGATATAATTAGTTCGTTTTTCTTGACTAATTGTGGTAGATGGTCCGTGGCCACAATAAACGACGGTTTGCTCAGGAAATTTGAACATGACTTCAAAAATACTTTTTTTCAGGGTTTCAAGATCGCCGCCAGGTAAATCAACGCGTCCAAAACTACCTTTAAACAAGACGTCACCGTTGATCACAAAACCGCTGTCGTGATAGAAAACAACATGGCCCGGAGCATGCCCAGGGGTATGGTAAACTTTAAACGCGAGTTGGCCAAACTTTAATTCTTGTTGGTCTGTGATTTGGTGAGTTGGAACCTCTGTTTCTTTGTAATTTTCAAAGCCATAGACATGTGCGTAACTCTTGACGGAGGCCCAGGTGGAGTGATCAGCTGCATGGAGATATGCCGGCGCAGCAAAAGCATGTTGGCAATAAGAAGCACCTAAAATATGGTCTATGTGAGCATGCGTAAAAAGTATGGCTTTTACTTCAAGGCCATTTGTATTGATGTAATCAAAGAGTTCAGCCTCTTCCTGGCGTGTATAGCAACCAGGGTCAAAAATGACGGCATCTTGGCCATCTGAGACTACAAAAGTATTTTCTTGAAAAGCGTTAAATGCAAAAGCTTGGACTTGAACTGACATAGTTCAAAGTTAAGGTAAATCTGCTTTAGCGCAGCAAATTGACGTGGCCAGTCAGGACTTCTTTTCGATTGAGGTAATCGGTGTATTTGATTTTCCAGGTATATGTACCATCTTGGCAAGGACGGAAGTTGTAGGTGCCGTCCCAGTAGTCTTTGAGGTCTGTGAATTGATAAATGAGTTCTCCCCAACGGTTATAGATACTTACTTCTACTTCCAGGAAATTGCCACCAACTACCCTGAAATACTGATTGAACATATCGCCATCAGGGGTGAAAGTATTAGGTACGTAAAAGAAGGGGTCAAAGAAAATATTGACTTGGCTTTGAGCCGTGCAACCGTTTTGATCAGTAAAAAAGACGGAATAAATGGCATTCCGATTGGGTGTCACTTCGGTAGACTGACAAGTTGGGCAAGACACTTCATCTTGTGGTGTCCATAAAAATGCACCAGGCCCAGAAGGGTCAGCGGTAAGTTGGATGACATCGCCTTGAATAGCATAGATGTCGGGGCCGGCATTTACAAATGCTGGTTGAAATAAATTCACTTGCACATAAGCGGAATCTTGACACCCTTGGGCGTCGGTTCCGATAACCATGTAGGTTGTGTTGTACGGCGGCAGAACAGTAACTTGTGCGCCGTTGGCGCTCGAGCCGTTGGCGCTCGGGCTCCATTCATAATAAAGTGCGCCGCTTGCCCATAGGTTGGCAGGGCGTCCTGGGCATACAATAGTGTCGTTGCCAGCCCAAATTTGGGCCGTGAGGATGGATACCCAAACGGAATCAGTCTCAGTACCACAACTATTGGTAACATCCACAAAATAGTATTGACCCATAAGCGGATTGATCTGAACTGTTTGGTTGTTTGCGCCAATTAAGTTATTACTTGGATACCAAAAGTAGCTCGTGCCTCCAGATGCTGTGAGGGGCATAGAGGTGCCATAACAGAGTGATACGCTATCTATTAGTTGAGGAACCGGTGGGTTATTGAAAACCGTAATACTAATGGAGTCTTGGGCAGTACAGCCATTTGCAGAGGTAGCGGTGGCGGTGTAGGTGATGTTGTTGGATGGTGTAGAGACTACATTGGCCCCACTTGTAGTGTTTAAGAAGTTACCTGGCGACCAACTAATAGTACCGGTTGCTGTGGCGGTAATATCAACGCTTTCTCCAATACAGATGGTGGTGTCGTTGGGTAGCGTTATGGTTGGGGAGCTTACGTTGAGCGTGACCTGAACGGTATCTGATCCGCAGGAGTCGGCAATAATAACGGAGAAAGTGGTGGTGCTAAAGATTGTTGCTGTAGGGTTTGAAATATTAGGATTGTCGAGGACATTTGCTGGTGACCATGCGTAGGTGGTTCCTCCGTAGGCATCTAGTTGGTAGGAATCGCCTGGGCAGATACTTGCGGTAGGTTGTACAGCTCCTGCAGTAAAACCACCAATATTGACGGTAACAACTACGGAATCAGGTGTAAAGCAGCCCGTGGAGTCAAAAGCAACTAATAACACGTCATAGATGCCAGGTGTAGAGTAGGCATGGATGGGTTCATAGGCATTGGAGGTATTGCCGTCGCCGAAATCCCAGTAAAAGGAGTTGGCATTTTGTGAATTGTTATCGAAGTATACGCTTTGCGGAATACAAATAAGCGGTTGTGGCTGAGCAGCGATGGCTTCAATGGTATTGAGTTCAAATTTGAAACAAGCCAAATTACAATTGGAACTTTGATTGGTTGGAGACCAAGATCCTGGGGTACTTGTAAAACCAAAATCATTACCCCCACAAGCACCGCAAACAGCATGGTAAATTCTTCCTTGGTTGTCAAAGCGCGAAGTACCACCATCAACGTGATTGGAGCTACTACTGATGCCACCCATAAAGGTGGCATATTTGAGTGCGCTTGCATTTTGGTCGAGAACAGCAATGTAGAAATTTGAACCGTTGGTGTTGAGTTGGTAAGCGTCGAGGGTGACGGGGAAGTTATTGGTGGTTGAAAAGGACGCTTGGCCATAGAGCTGATTGAGCTGCCCACCCCAACCTGCCAAGTAGATGTCATAGCAATCTGAGATGAGAAACGCGGTAGGAGAGATTTCTACGTTTCCTGTGCTGGCGCCAATCATGGTGGTCCAGTTGGTTACCGATAAATCTTGTGCGTATTTGCGCAAAAACTGCCCTGAGTTGGTATTTCCGTAGCACCCTGGGGTAATGGCCCAAGAAGATTGAGATTGACCATAGACATAAACTGCGTTGTCTATGTCTGTACGAATAAAATAAGTTTGGTCGTAATCAGATTGCCCCATATAGGTACCTGATTGCAAAGCGCCACTTGCAGCATTGATGCGCAGGGCATATCCATCGGCACTACCACCATTGAAAGTGAGGTCATGGCCGCCGGTAATGGCGAGTGAATTAGAGGTGGTGCCTCCTGCCACATAGACACTTCCGTTGGTTCCGACGGTAATGGAATTACCAGATTCAGCTCCACTTCCACCAAAATAAGAGCTCCAAATCAGTTGAGAAAGCCCGGCATTCATCTTGAAAACCACGGCGTCTTGGGCTCCATTTAGTAAATTTTGAAATCCGTTTTGGGTAGGGAAATTAGTGGAGGTAGTTGTGCTAGAGACGTACACATTTTGGTTGGCATCTAAGACGATTTCTCCTCTAAATTGGTCTCCGTAATTGTAAAATAAACTTGCTGCATTGAGCCCATCGGTACTGGTGCCTCCTACGTAAGTAGAGGATAATAATGCTGTACCGTTGGGATTTAAACGTGCAATATAGATATCAGAACCATTGAATTCAAGAGAGTTCTGAAGCTGATAAGGCCCACCATTGAATGAATTGTCATAGGATTGCCCTGCCATGGGAAAGTTAGTAGAAGAGGTAACGCCGTAGATGTAAAGCTCGCCATTTGAAGCACTTACAATACTGTGGGGTGTTTCGTTGCCAGAACCACCGAGGTAGGTGGAGTAGAGCAAGGCGGTTCCGTTGGAATTGAATTTGGTGATGCCGACATCCATTGGAAAGGAGCCAGTTCCGGAATTGTAAGTTAGGTCGTAGGCACCAGTTGAACTTGGGTAACCAGAACCAAAGACGATACCACCACCAAAAAGATTGCCGTTGACGTCTGGCGTGGCAGTAAAACCCCAGTTGTCTACAGGTGAGCCCGTGAAGGTAGAAAAGGTAAGACTGGGGTCAATGAACAGCGCCAAATTTGGATCGTAGGAGGCGTCCACTTGAAAAGAGATGATATTGTCACTGATTACAAATTGAATGGGAACTTCTATCTTTTGATTTTCAGAGAGGATATTCCAAGCAAGTGGAGCACTATAAGTAATTTCGCCAAAACGATGCGTGAGGTGCAATAAACCTTGTGCATCAATGAAGATTGAATCAGCGCCCTGAATTTCGAAATCAAATTGGTGGATATCAGAATGAGGAAGGAGGTTGAGGTGGAAGGCAAATTGTTTGTCGGCAATGAGGTAACGGAGCTCACCATTTGCGAAGTATTGCTCAGCTGTTAGGGCTGATGTCCCGCGGATCTTAGATTTCCATTTACTTTGGTCATTGCCTAAAAAGTAGTTATGGTAGTGTGCACTGCTGTCTTTGACAGTAAATGTTGTGTTTTGTGCGTGGATGAAGTGATGTTTAATCGCGTGATATGCCGTTCCTCCTTCGTGGTGTTCATGTGCTTCTTTGGAATCGTGTTCGTGAAAAGTGGCATTGGAAAGAAAATAGGTAAGCCCTTCTTGTTCTATATAGAGCCGTCCTGAAGAAAGCGGTAGATTATATAAAATACGGTCGTCCCATTGGCCATGGTTGGGATACATCCAGATTTCTTGGGCAAAAGCCGTTTGAAAAAGGCTGAATAACAATAAGACACGTATTAGGTTCATGGCGTTGAGTAAATTTAACACAAACAGGTGCAATCTCAAAATAATAAACTATCTAAAAGCGAGAAGGTTGCCAAAGTCTTTATAAAAATATTGCGATTGGTTGAAAATTGCTGTTTATTTGTGTTCTCAAAAGCGCGATTATGAAACTCTTTACATTTCTTCTTTTTGTTTTTATCACTTTGAATGCGACAGAGGTAGTTGCACAAGACTATTCTCGCTTGAAAATTTTTGCCAATGAGCTAGAATTGCAAAAGCTCTCGAACTTGGGGGTTGCTATCGATCATGGCATCCATAAAGAAGGGGTGTTTTTCATCTCAGATTTTTCAAAAGAAGAGCGTCAAATTATGGATACCTATGACTACAATTATGAGGTATTGATCGAAGATGTACAAGCGTATTACATCCAAGAACTAGCTAAACCAGCATCAAAAGACGAGGGCACCTTGAAAAATTTGAGTTGCTCAGGTGCTGGGTCAGGCGGTTCAGGTTTTAACCCGGCAACGCCAACTCATTTCAATTTGGGTACAATGGGTGGCTATTTAAAATACGAAGAAATGTTGGCTGAGCTAGACGAAATGTTGGCTACTTATCCTAATTTAATCACGGCAAAAGCGCCAATTTCTACGTTCTTAACGGCTCAAAACAGACCGCTTTACCATGTGCGCATATCCGACAATCCAAATGTCGATGAGAGCGGAGAGCCAAAGGTTCTATACACAGCTATCCATCATGCGCGCGAACCAATGGCCTTAATGGAAACCATCTTTTTTATGTGGTACGTACTAGAAAACTACGGAACTAACCCAGAAATCAGCTATTTGGTTGATCACATGCAGTTGTATTTTGTGCCGTGTATCAACCCTGATGGTTATGTATACAATCAAACTACCAATCCGAATGGTGGTGGAATGTGGCGTAAAAATCGCCGCCTTAATTCGGGCGGGTCTTATGGAGTCGATTTGAATAGAAACTACAGCTACGGCTGGGGTACAACAGGCACTTCATTTACGCAGTCAAACGAGACTTATTGTGGAACAGCCGCCTTTTCTGAACCTGAAACACAAGCCATGCGTTGGTTGGTTCAGAATAACAAATTTGTTACCGCATTTAATGCACATACTTACGCTGAAGATATTCTTTTTCCAATAGGAACCACAACTGCTGAGTTTGCAGATCACCATGATTACTTCCAAGAATACACCAATAAAATGGTAACCTTTAATGGTTACGGAGCTATCAAAAGTTCTGCCTTGTATCCGGCGTCCGGAGACTCCGATGACTACATGTATAAAGTAGACATTGGTGTAGGTGTTAAAGACACTATGTTTGTACATACACCAGAGGTAGGAACCGCATTTTGGCAACCTTCCTCCCAAATCGTTTCCACTTGTCAAGAAATGGTGTATCCAAATCTTGTTCTGGCACACGTTGCAGGCATCTATGTTGTCACTACCGACCAAGACCCGAGTAACATCGCAACTTTAAGTGGTAATTTCAATCATCAAGCCAGAAGATTAGGTAGAGAAAATGGTCCGGTTACGGTCAGTATTGTTCCTTTACAGAATATTGTTTCGGTCGGTGGCTCGGTTGTTCATAATTTGGGTATTCAGCAAAATGGACTCGGCGCCATTAGTTATACTTTGAATCCTGCCATTCAATTTGGAGATCAAATCAAGTATATCTTACAAACCGACAACGGCTATTGGATCCATAAAGATACCATTGTCAAAACTTATGGAGCATTTACCCTTCAAGTGACCGAAAACGCAACATCTGCAACCAACTGGACAGGAAATTGGAACACCACAACCTCCACTTTTGTTTCTGCGCCGCGTTCGTTTACAGACACACCAACTGGAAATTACGTTAATAATGCCAACACCACCTATACGTATGTGCCAACTATTGACCTAACAACTGCAATTGCTGCCAAGCTCAACTTTTGGGCTAAGTGGGATATTGAAGCAGATTACGACTACGTTCAATTGCAGGTGTCTACAGATAACGGTGCTACTTGGGTTGGACAATGCGGTCTCTATACTGTAGCGGGTAACTCGGCGAATGGTAGCGTTCAACCTAATAACCAGCCGGTTTGGGAAGGCGTGCAAAGCACTTGGGTTCAAGAAGAAATTCAACTGAGCGATTATCTTGGACAGGTGATCAAAGTACGTTTCCAATTGAGGTCTGACGGCGGAACGCGTAAGGACGGTTTTTACTTCGATGATTTCTCTATTTATTACAACGAGGCAGGCCCAACGGTTGCACCAGTTGCACAATTTCAAGCGCCAAGTACTTTATGTAGCGGCACTGCCGTAAACTTTACAGATCTTTCTCAGAACCTACCTACTTCTTGGGCTTGGGATTTTGGTGATGGCTTCACATCCATCGAACAAAATCCGAGCAATGTATTTGCGCCTGGTACCTACACGGTTACCCTAACTGTCACAAATGCGGCAGGCACCAGCACTTTTTCACAACAAATTACTATTCAAAGTTCGCCAGTTGTTGGGCTTTCTATTGCCGATACCGATATGGTTTTGTGTGTAGAAGATGGCGCTGTTCCAATGGTTGTTACACCACAAGGTGCCACCATTAGCGGCTTGGGTGTTTCAGGTCTTACCTTTGACCCCACGGGCTTAAGTATAGGCCCACTTACGCTCACTGCCTCCTCAACTGATCCAAATACAGGTTGTACAGGAACGGCCGAACTTACCGTTATTTTGGAGAGCTGCTTACAACTCAATGAAATAGGGTCTTTAGATTTTAGTGTATATCCTAATCCTACGACTGGGCAACTTTTCTTTAGCAACTTGAATGCTGATGCGCAACTTACAATGTACGATGCACAAGGAAAAGTTGTTGGGACATGGATTTACCAAGAACAAGCCATACAACTCCAAGTTTGTGAAGGTATCTATTATCTAGAAGCGCAATGGAATGGCCAAAAGCAGCACAAGAAAGTGCTTGTTCTTGGCGCTCATTAATGCAGCATAAATGCGGCTAGCTTAGCGATGTAGTTTTGGTAACCCGCCACAAACGGTGTGGTTTCATGTTCGCCTCCAGGCACTAAATAGGCTTCTTTATAGCCATTCGTTTTGTTGTCGTATACGGGTTGCCCATGGCTCTTAACAGTCAAAAAACTGTCGTCTTCACCATGTATCCAGAGTAACGGGATATTGATGTTTTTGATTTCAGTGGCGTTGTCAATTTTTAAATCGACTAGAAACGAACCTGGCATGGAAAGCAAAGCAGCATCCTGTATTATGACTTCAGCAGAAGCAAAGGGAGCCTCGAGGATCAGTTTGCTTGGCGCTAATGCATATTCGCTTGGGTGCGCTGCTACCTCGCAAGCTGCGGCAGAGCCTAAAGAAAACCCAAAAATGACAAAGCGCTCGTTTTGGAGTCCTTGGTCTTTGAGCCATTGAATGGCACGGGCTGTGGAGCGGTACATATTTGCTTCGCTGGCTTTTCCTTCAGATAAGCCAAAACTTGGGTAATCGAACATTAAAACGCCGTAACGGCCCAAACCTCCGGTATTGGCATAGAGTTTTTGGCGTGGCCAATAGAAGTCCATGTGGTCTTTGTTGCCATGGCAATATAATATGACGGTGTCCGTAGCAATGCTATTGATATTGCCCACGTAAATAGCACTCATTTTAGCGCTTCCCTCTTCTAGTTCGACATCCCATTGCAATTGGTGAATCATCGAATCGGGCACATTGTATTGTCCGTTCAAATCTAGAGTCAATTCTCCTTCATACGCATCTAACTGATAACTCTCAATCTGACTCGGATTAAAAAGAAAACTATCTAAACGCTTGCGACAAGCAAGGGAAAGACTAAGGATTGCGGTGACAAGTATGATTTTTTTCATGATTAAAGGCTATATGTGATACCAAAGTAGAGGCCGAGAGCACCGCGGTTTTGCAGAAGACTAGGATAGGGAACCACGATGTTTTCGTTTGATTCTAAAGGTGCAAGTATTTTTACTTCGGCTTGGTAGCTCCATTTGGGCCTGATCCATTGGTGCCCAAATTGCAAACTCGGAATCCAAAGTTGTTCGTTGGGTCTGCCTTGAGACTCTACGCGGTAGAAATCAAACCAATTTGAGATGCCGGCGTACATGAAGTTGTAGTTGCGGTGGTAAACCTTGCACATTTTATCGAGTTGTTCTGGTTTCCATTGGCGTCCGTATTTGAAATAATAATTGGCATCGAGCTGCGGCCATATGCGGTTGGCGCCGGTGTAAAAATCTATTAATACATTGGTATTGAGTTGGCCAGACAAGCCCATACGGTCTGTGCTCCACAATTTTTGGGACGCACCTAATTCAAACTGACCTACGCCAAATGCCAGCGAAGTAGTTTGGATAGATCCCATCAAGGTTGTAGCGTTGGTGAGTCCTCTGCCGTAACCTATGGAAGTGAAGGGAATGGGAATGGCGCCAATACCAGGAACTTTGGCTACAGGCCCGCCAAAATGTCCGGTAATGACTTGTTGGCCTTTTTGCAGCGGTTCGACAAAACGGGCAGGGGCGCAAGACCATAAAAAGGTAAGGCCTGAAATTAGAAAAAGTAGAATTCGCATCTTCAAATATAAAAAGATTAACCATCCAAATTCCTTACCTTTGTTGCATGTCTGGTTCGAGCTATGGTCAAATTTTTAAACTCACCACTTATGGCGAGTCTCATGGCGTGGCAATAGGTGGTATAATTGAGGGCTTTCCGTCTAATTTCCCTATCGATTTACAAGCCATTCAAAATGCTCTCAACGAGCGCAGGCCTGGCCAAAACCAATTGGTTACGCCAAGGCAAGAAGCCGACCAAGTGCAATTCCTTTCTGGCATCTTTGAAGGCAAAAGTACTGGCAGCCCAATTGCTTTTCAGATCCAGAATCAAGATCAACAATCCAAAGACTACCAAGCCCTCAAAGAGGTTTTCAGGCCTTCCCATGCCGATTTCACTTACCAACGAAAATACGGCATCCGTGACCACAGAGGCGGAGGCCGAAGCAGTGCTCGCGAAACCGCTTGTCGGGTTGTTGCAGGTGCTTTGGCTGCTCAAGTTTTAGGTCGCTTGGGCATAGAAAGCTCCTGTTATGTCGATCAAATTGGTACAGTTCAGCTGCAAAATGCCTTTTGGTACGAGAAACCACAAATTGAAGCATCGCTACTGCGTTGTCCTGATCCAGAGTTATCAGCGCAAATGCAAAGTTACATTGCCACACTTCAAAAAGAAGGAGATACCACTGGCGGAGCAATTCGTTGCATTTTGCGTGGTGTACCTGCAGGTTGGGGCGAGCCAGTATTTGACAAACTGCATGCAGAACTCGGCAAAGCAATGCTATCTATCAATGCAGTTAAAGGCTTTGAAATTGGCAGCGGTTTTGCAGCGGTTTCCATGAAGGGCTCCGCACACAACGACCAATTCAATGCCGATGGTAGCACCCAAACGAATAATTCAGGTGGCATACAAGGCGGTATTTCTAACGGCATGCCAATCAGCTTTAGGGTAGCCTTTAAACCTGTTGCAAGTATCAAAATACAACAAGAAATTTTACAACAAAATGGCGAGCTAAAGCAACACGCAATTGAAGGTCGTCATGACGCCTGCGTGGTGCCTAGAGCTGTCCCTATCGTCACCGCAATGGCGCAAATCGTCCTGCTTGATTTTTATTTAAGACAACAACGCAATACTTTATTTTTATGATCCAACGTATTCAAACCGTCTATTTTATCATTGTGATGCTCCTTTTATCTTCTTTGCTATCAGGAGTAGAAATTTTTGGCTTCCCTACCGCGAAAAGTTATCTTTCTTACTCCGTATACGGCATCCAACATTATAAATCCGCTGCCAATGCGCCATTAGGGAAGGCTGAAAATATCCAAGGCTCTATACTTTTTTACTTTGTCATTGCGTTTGTGCTATTTACATACTTTGCCATGATGAATTACAAGAATCTCAAGAAGCAATTTAGGTTAGCTCGCTTGGCATTTTTCATCTATTTAATTGGCTTGATGAGTATTTTAGTGCTCGGGAGCATTGGTTTTTTTGTTCCGGCTGCGGTTTCCATTCAGCTCGGAATTGGCTATTATATTTGTGTGGTTGGCCTTCCATTTTCATACTTTGCTTTTAAAGGCGTCAAAAAAGACAAAGAAATTCTTGAATCCCTAGATCGCCTACGTTAATTATGAATTTTCTTTCTGTTGAACAACTCACCAAATCTTATGGTGAGCGTCTTCTATTTTCGGACCTCACGTTTGGTATAGAGCAAGGTCAAAAAGCTGCGATCGTAGCAAAAAATGGTTCCGGTAAGTCTACCATGCTTCGTTGCATGTTAGGGCTCGAACCTGCTGACAGCGGAATTGTGACGTTCCGAAAAGAACTGCGCATTGCTTTTATGGAGCAAACTGAAGACCTCAACCCTGAACTCAGTGTACTAGACGCCGTTCTTGACCACGACCTCCCCGAAATCAAACTCATCAAAGCCTATACCGATGCGCTTGAGGCCAATGACGAAGCCAAACTCGGCGACCTCTATCAAGCACTCACTGAACACCAAGCCTGGGATTTAGAAGTAAAGGTGCAGCAAATTTTGTCGGTATTAAAACTCAGTGGTATTACCCAAAAAGTAGGTCAACTTTCTGGTGGTCAGAAGAAGCGTGTTGCTTTGGCGAAAGTATTGCTCTCAGAAGCGGAATTCTTGATATTAGATGAACCTACCAATCACCTCGATCTCGACATGATCGAATGGTTAGAGCAATATTTATCAGCTTCTCAACTTACCTTATTGATGGTTACCCACGACCGTTATTTCTTAGAGGTGGTTTGTGATACCATTTTTGAGCTCGCCGACCAAACTATATACCGCTACAAAGGAAACTTTTCTTATTATCTAGAGAAAAAAGCTGAAAGAGAAGACCAACTGCAATCCACTATTGAAAAGGCCAAGAATACCTTTCGCAAAGAGCTCGACTGGATTCGCCGCCAACCAAAAGCGCGTGGCACCAAGCAAAAAGCACGTGTCGATGCCTTTTCAGATCTCAAAAAAGTGGCTAGCCAACGCCTAGACGAAGACGAATTAGAGCTTCCCATTAAAATGGAGCGCTTGGGCACCAAAATCGTTGAATTTCATAAAGTATCTAAAGCTTTTGGCTCGCGAATTATGCTCGACGACTTCACCTACAACTTTCAGCGTCAAGAGCGCCTAGGTATTGTCGGAAACAACGGCACAGGCAAAACCACCTTTCTGAAAATGCTTACTGGTGAAGCTGAGCCAGACAAAGGTAAAATTGTCATAGGGGAAACCATTGTTTTTGGTTATTATTCTCAGGATTTGATAGAAGTAGATCCGAACATGAAAGTGATCGATGTTGTCAGAGAAGTAGCTGAGTTTATTCCGCTTGAAAAAGGTCGTCAACTTTCTGCGGCGCAGCTTTTAGAGCGTTTTTTATTTCCCCGCGACATGCATTATCATTTTGTGCACAAGCTCAGTGGAGGTGAACGACGCCGACTCAAGCTATTGCGCGTACTGATGCTAAATCCGAATTTCTTGATCCTCGATGAGCCCACCAACGACCTCGATATTTTTGCGATGTCGGTTCTCGAAGAATACTTGCGCTTGTTTCAGGGTAGCTTAATTGTGGTATCCCACGACCGCTACTTCATGGACAAAATGGTGGACCACCTTTTTGTGTTCCAAGGCGAGGGAAAAATTAAAGATATCACTGGTAACTACCATACTTACAGAACCAGTTTGCAGAGTGCGCAGCGTCAGCAAAAACAAGACCAAAAAACAGCTCCAGAACCCTTTGTAGAACCAGTTTCAGCGCCAGCAGAAAAGCAGCGCAAAATGAGTTTCAAAGAAAAGCAAGAATTCGAGCAAATCGAAAAAATGCTACCGCAATTAGAGACAGAGAAAGAATTATTGAGTTCAGAGTTGTCTAGTGGTAACCTGAGCAATGAACAACTCTTAGAAAAAGGAGCGAGGTTAGGTGCAGTAGTTGATCAAATTGATGAATTCACTTTGCGCTGGCTCGAGCTTTCTGAATTAGCTTAAGATATTTGATTCTTTTCCAAATTGCCTATAGGAAAGTACTATTGCAATGGTTGCGAGTAAACACATCACGGTAAAAACCCCTGCGAAATAAAACCAAGAGAGTGTTCCGGCAACAAGTTCTTTTGTGGCTAATACCACATTTACAACTGGAATAATAGATGTGTTTAAGTTGAGTTCTATTCCCGGGAAAAACCCGACCATGGCAGGCAATACCATCACTATATTGAGCGGTGTAATGATGCTTTGTGCTTCCTTGAAACTCTTGGCGTAAATAGCGATTGGTATCATCACACCTGCAAAGAAGATAACGAGAGGTAATAGGAGCGCAAGTAAGGAGATAATAAAGGATGGTGTTAAAATGCCGTGAATGACATTCAAAATTTCTTTATTGCTAGAAAGATCTAAAAATTCAATAGAAATAAATAGCCCTATTAGCGAACAGCTTGCAGCAAGCATTCCTGAACTAACAACGACTAGCATTTTGCCAATGAGTATTTTCCAGCGTGCAACCGGTACGGTAAGTAGGGTTTCTAGCGTACCGCGTTCTTTTTCACCTGTAAAGAGATCAATTGCCGGGTACATACAGCCAATAAATCCGAATGCAATAAACATATATGGAAGAATACCGCCTGCAAGTTGCCCAAGCATTTTTTTGTCGCTTGCACAATTAATAGTATTGATAGTGAGCGGCTTGATTTGTTCAGGGCGCAAACCTAACTTTTGAAGGCGTTCTCCTTCGGCATTGGCCTGTAAGCTAGATCCATAGAGAGCGGCACGTTCTGAACGCCCCACCTCTGAGGCATCGAGTAGCCAATTTAAGCAAATCGTTTGTTGGTTTTCGAGCAAGTCATTTGCATTGGCAGGAATGATCAGGCCCAATTGAATTTGGTCTGCTTCAAGTGCTTTTCTGAGTGCAAGGCTGTCCTCATAAATTTTAATTTTTTTAGGCCCAACTGCAGCAGGAATTTGCTCAAGTTGCTGGATATAGCTTTTGTTTTTGTCACCAACAATTCCAATTTTCATCATTTTGGTATTTGCGCTTTCTTCAAAAGATTTTGAAATTTCTACAAATACGTTGATGATAATAGGGAAGGCCAAAATAGGAATCACGAGCATGGTCATGAGCGTACGGCGGTCGCGGAGGGTGTCGAGGAGTTCTTTGCGAAAAATACGGAATATCATAACTGAGAATTTGGAGCTTGGACAATACGAATGAATTCTTCGGTGAGGTTGGCGGTTTGCATGTTCGCTCGAAAATCGGTCATTGTGCCGTTGTACTTCAGCGTTCCTTGGTGTATGATAGCGAGGTCGTCGCAGAGTAAATCGACTTCGCTCATGATGTGACTGGAAAAGATGACGGTTTTGCCTTGATCTTTGCAAGAGCGAATGAGCTTGATGATGTTTTCGGCGGTAATGACGTCTAGCCCGCTTGTAGGTTCATCAAAAATAACGACACTTGGGTCGTGGATCATGGTGCGGCAAATGGATACTTTTTGTTTCATGCCGGTGCTGAGCTTCCCAATTCGCTTATGGAGGAAGTCTTTCATGTGGAGCAGTGAGAAAAGTTCTTCTTTGCGTTGTTCACGTGCTGCTTTTTCTACGCCATAAAGATCGGCGTAGTAGTCGATGACTTCTAAAGGAGTGAGCCGCGCATACAAGCCAGTGGAGCCTGTTAAAAAGCCGATGTGCTTGCGTGCTTCTTGTGGTTGGCTCAGGGCGTCTATCCCGTTGATATGGATTTGCCCAGATGTGGGTGTAATGAGTGTTGCAATCATACGCAGCGTGGTGGTTTTACCCGCGCCGTTAGGGCCAAGCAAAGAAAAAACACGACCAGGCTGGCACGAAAAGCTGAGGTCTTGAACGGCTGTTGCTGTTTTTTGATCGGTGTTGAGTTCTTTGCGCTGCTGCTTGGTAAGCGTGAAGGTCTTGTTGAGGTTTTGAACGGAAATCATATAAATACGTTGACGAAGAAACGAGTGATTTGTTACAACCGAAATGCTTAGAACTTGAGCGCGCGATCTGCAGAGGCAATAGCTTTGTTCTTGTTAGCGAGTTGGCCACAGGCAGCATCGATGTCTTTGCCACGGCTGCGGCGCACATTAACGATGAGGTTAAGGGATTCTAGATACTGGGCAAAGGCCTCTACTTTGCGAGGGTCAGCTTGTTGGTATTTGCCGTCGTCTATAGGGTTGTATTCGATGATGTTGATTTTGCAGGGCACGCACTTTGCAAAATTGGCAAGCTCACGGGCATCGGTGAGGTCGTCGTTGAAATCTTTGAAGATGATGTATTCGAAAGTGACGCGAGAGCCAGTTTTGGCATGGAAATATTGTAGCGCCTCGGAGAGTGTTTCTAGATTGTTGCTCTCGTTGATTTCCATGATCTGGTTGCGCTTTTGATCGTTGGCGGCATGCAAAGAAAGCGCTAAGTTGAACTTGACGTCGTCGTCGCCTAATTTGGCGATCATTTTGGCAATGCCGGCTGTTGAAACCGTTATGCGGCGAGGCGAAATACCAAGGCCATCTGGGCTGCAAAGTCGGTCAATGGAAAGCAAAACGTTTTTATAGTTGAGCAAGGGTTCGCCCATGCCCATATAAACGATGTTGCTCAGGTTTTGAGTATAGTTTTGTTGTGCTTGTTCTTGGAGGTAGACAACTTGATCAACGATTTCACCGGCGCTCAGGTTGCGCATGAGTTTAAGCCTACCAGTAGCGCAAAACTGACAAGACAAGCTGCAGCCAATTTGGGAGGAGATGCAGGCGGTCATGCGGGTACTGGTTGGTATGAGAACACCTTCTATAACCTTGCCGTCGTCAATGGTAAAGGCACTTTTGATAGTGCGGTCTTTGCTGATTTGTTGGTCTTGAAGGGTAATGTAGTCGATGTAGTAGTGCGCATCTAGCCAAGCGCGAAAAGCCAAACTTAGGTTGCTCATTTGGTCAAAGGAATGCGCGTTTTTTTGCCAAAGCCATTCCCAAACCTGTTTGGCTCTAAATGGTTTTTCGCCAAATTCGGTAAAACTCGTTTTGAGTTCTTCTAACGAGAGATTGCGAATATTGGTGAGGGCACTAGACATAAAGGCTTAACGGTTCAGCATGACGGGCATTACGAGCATAAGGATGTCTTCGTGTGCGTTGTCTTGGACAGCTGGGGTAAGAAGTCCTGCTCTGCTAGGCTCACTCATGGAAAGTTTGATCTCGTCGGCGTCGAGGTTGCTAAGCATTTCGAGAAGGAAGCGCGAATTGAAACCGATTTCGAGGTCGTCGCCGTTGTAGTTACAAGTGAGTCTTTCAGTTGCTTCGTTGGCGAAGTCGATGTCTTCTGCAAAAAGCGATAGTTCAGAGCCTGCTAACTTGAGGCGGATTTGATGTGTCGTTTTGTTAGAGAAAATAGACACGCGTTTGATAGAGGATAAAAACTGTGCGCGGTCTATGGTGAGTACGTTCGGGTTTTCTTTCGGGATAACCGCTTCGTAATTGGGATATTTTCCGTCGATCAAACGACAAACCAATACCAAATCAGAGAAGGTGAATACAGCATTTGATTCGTTGTATTCCATCAAAATATCTTCGTCGCCGCGCAAGTTAGACTTAAGGAGGTTTAGTGGTTTTTTTGGCAAGATGAAAGCGGAGCTACCACTCGCCTCAGCGTCTGTTCTTTTGTAGCGCACTAGTTTGTGAGCGTCGGTAGCAACAAAGGTGATTTCAGAGCCTGCAAACTGGCAAAACACACCGCTCATGACAGGGCGGAGGTCGTCGTTGCCAGTAGCGAAAAGTGTTTTGTTGATGGCTTTTGCCAAAACAGCACCGGAAAGTTTGATGGCGCTTTTGTTAGCGAGTTCTGGAACTTTCGGGAATTCTTCGCCATTGAAACCAACCATGCGCGACTTTCCGTTGTCGTAGGCGATTTCAATTTGAAAATTGCTGGGATTTACTTTGAAAGTACAAGGTTGGTCTGGTAGGTTTTTGAGTACATCGAGCAATAATTTTGCTGGAATGGCAATTTTGCCGTTTTGTTCCGATTGCACTTCGAGTTTGGTCATCATGGTGGTTTCTAGATCGGAAATTGAAACCGTGAGCATGCCATCGGTGATCTCAAAAAGGAAGTTGTCGAGTATAGGTAGGGTGTTACTAGTGTTTAATACACCTGAAATACTTTGAAGGTGACGCAGTAGGGTTGTGCTCGAAGCAATGAAATTCATGACTAAAATTTTGAATTACAAAGTTAACATTTCGGACGTAAAGACACCTTGTTTTCAGTCGGAGATATGAACAATTTCAAAAGAGTTTCAACACCTTTTACTGACTAGAAAATTTGCTGCGCAGAAAAACTTTAAGTGCTTCCCTATGGATGATTTGCTCGGCAAGGCCATCGTAGTAATTGGAAGTAGGAACGATGGCGTCATTCTTTTCTGGAAGGTCAATTAAATAGAGCAACTGAGCGCGTTTCTCGCTAGATAGATTTTCGAGCAGTTTTGATAAATCGAGTAGGAAGTTTGCTGGATTCAATGTGAATTCACATTGTGCACGTTCGAGGTCCTTTTGTAATTGCGCAAAAGTTTGCAGCCGAAAATCTGTGGCAAGAAGTGCTTCTTTATATTCGAATTTTTCTAGCAACTTAAGTTTTGTTTAGCTTTGCACGAAGATACGATGAAAAGAACAGTTGACATTTGCATATCCTTACTCATTCTTGTGCTTTTCTTGCCTTTTGGCTTGCTATTGATGCTTTTCATCTCCCTTGAGTCAGCAGGAGGGGTGTTTTATCTGCAAGAAAGAGTGGGTCGAAACGGACAATTATTCAAATTGATCAAATTCAGATCGATGCGCCCAAATGCCGATAAAGGAAGTCAAATTACCATTGGCAATAGAGACCCACGGATAACCCGGACCGGTTATTTTATTAGGCGTTTCAAGCTAGACGAGTTCCCGCAATTTATCAACGTGATCAAAGGCGACATGAGCATAGTAGGGCCGAGGCCAGAGGTGCCACATTATGTAAAACTTTACACCACCGAACAAAAGAAAGTGCTTGCGGTTAAGCCGGGTATTACCGACTATGCGAGTCTTGCTTATTTCAATGAAAATGAAATTTTAGCGAAGGCTGTTGATCCACAAAAGGTTTATTTGGAGCAAATTATGCCCGCTAAGATTGAGCTCAATCAGCGCTATCTTTCTGATCCAAGTTTATTAAAGGACTTCAAAATAATTTGGCTAACCGCACTAAAAATCATTGGATTTTAGTCTTTTTCAAAAGCGTTCCAAATACCAAGTTTAGGTAATGGTGCTGTTACGGCAATGCGCTCCTTGGTGGTGGGGTGCTCAAAGCTAAGGGTTCTGGCATGCAAACAAATAGAACCGTCCGGATTCGAGCGTTTGTCTCCGTATTTCAAATCGCCTTTAATAATGCAACCCATATTAGCCAACTGACACCTGATTTGGTGGTGTCTTCCGGTTTCAAGCTGGACTTCAAGTAAAAAATAGCGTTCAGACGTTCCAATTTGTTGGTAGTGCAGTGTTGCTTTTTTAGCGCCAGGTGTTGCTTCGGCAACTACATAGCTTTTGTTTTGTGCCTCATTTTTTTTCAAGAAATGAACCAATGAACCGCTGGCTTTTGCTGGTTTTTGCCCAACTATTGCCCAATAAACTTTATTGGTTTCTTTGTCTCGGAATTGTGCATTGAGTCTTTCAAGGGCTTTACTTGTGCGGGCAAAAACCAACGCGCCGCTGGTGGGGCGGTCTAGCCTGTGTACCACGCCAAGAAATACATTGCCAGGTTTTTGGTACTTTTCTTTTAAGTAGCTCTTAATGAGGTCGGGAAGTATAGCGTCGCCAGTTTTGTCGCCCTGAGTGAGTTCCGAAGGCAATTTATTGACGACAATAACGTGATTGTCTTCGTAAAGAATGCGGTCGGAAATCATGAATTCAGCAAAGCGTCTTTTTGCAATTTTTCAATGCGGCGATTGCGCAGATGAGCAACCGTTGTCAGTAAAGCAAAAATAATGATTACGTAAATGAGCCAAGTTGGAAACTGTCCGAGACCATCACCTTGTGCGTAGCTGTGCAAGCCAACTAACATGAAGTTCACGCCAAAGAATGTAAACAAAATAGCAGAATAGCCCCAGAATGCGAGTGCGTTGAATAAGAAACGTCCTTGCAAACCGGGAATCAGTCTGAAATGCAAAATCACTGAATAAACCAATACTGAAACAAGTGCCCAGGTTTCTTTTGGATCCCAACCCCAATAACGACCCCAAGACTCATTGGCCCAAACACCACCTAGGAACGTACCGATGGTGAGCATGAAGAGGCCCACTGTCATGGTCATTTCGGTGATATAAGTAATTTCTTGAATATTGAGGCGCACAAGTGCTGCATTTTTTTGCGTTTGAAAGAGGTAAAGTTTGATATTGATCAGGCCGAGAATACAAGCCAAGCCTAAGAAGCCGTAACTACCCGTAATGATGGCCACGTGGATCATGAGCCAATAGGATTTCAGGACCGGCACAAGTGGCGTGATTTCTGGGTCCATGAGGTTCATTTCACTTACCCAAAGCATGAGGGCAGCTAATACAGTTGCACCAGCCAAAACAACTTGATTTTTTTTGGCAAAAAGAAAGCCTGCAATCATAGTAACCCAACCAATGAACACCATTGCTTCATAACCATTGCTCCAAGGGGCGTGGCCAGATATAGCCCAACGCAAACCTAGACCAATTCCGTGGTAGATAAAAGTGATAATCGTAATTCCAATCAAAGTGCGCTTAGGCCAAGTTATAGCGCGAAGTGCTTTTTCTGAGCGAAAGAAAATGCCAATAAAGAAAACGACAAGTAATAAAAAGCCACTTGATAAATAGAGTTGATACGAGCGTTTAAATATTTGCATTTTGTTGTAGCTAATTTCGTAACTGATAGCTTGCTCTGATGGCGCAACAGCCTTGCCAGCTTTACGTTGGTACTTTTTAAATTTGGAAAGCACATCGTTGGCAGCTCCGAATGAATGACTCTGCCCGCCTTGGTGTACCGCGGCCAAATAATTGACAAACAATTTAGAGGAAAGTGTGTCTTTCTCACCGAGTTCCATACTAAGCGGCACAAACCACGTGTGATTCGGATCGTTTTTGCCAGGAATAACGCGCATGAATTGCCACATAAAAATGTTGTTGGCGACTTCATATTTCTCATTGAGTTTGATGAGTTTTTTATCGAATTCGTTGCGCTTAGATTCTAATTTTTGGTGAGCAATTTTATACTGGGCCATCCATTTGAATTCTGAATCTTTTGAGCTAAGGGACATGATGCTTTCGAATTCTTTGAGTTTGAGCGTTTCTCGCAAACTTCTTGGCACTTGGATAATTGGTTGGCTTACCCAATAAGATGGATACATATGCAAACTCAAGACAAACTGCACGGCATTCAAATCTTTGTATTTGTTGTCGTGGGTGAGTTTACGTGTGAGTTGATCTGCAAGGGTGTGAAAGGGCACAATTCGGCCTTCGTAGTCTTGAACGAGGAGTGAAGCGAGCTCATCGGCATGTTCTGTGGTAACCTCGTGGTGAACCGGTTTTCTGGCGTGGTTGTGCTGAGCAAAAACATTGCTCGAAAGCAAAACGAGAACGATGCCTAAACTTGCTTTTTTGACTTTGATTTTTTTGAGTTGCTCACTTAAGTATTGGAAGCGACCAGCTGGCGCAAACAGCGATAAAATCATGGCGAGCGCCATAAGTAAATAACCGATATAAGTGATGTTGGTGCCCAACGAGTCGTGGTTGACACTCAGTATGGTACCTTCTTCGTTTTCAGGTGTATTTGGGTTGTCTAGTTCATAAGAAGACTGAAAAAAGCGGTAGCCGTCGTAATCAATCACATTATTCATGAAGACCTTTTTATCTAGCTTGACCTTGTTGCGTGGGTCTTCAATGGTGAGTTCGCTTTCAAAAGAAGAGGGAGAATTAGAACCAGGATATTTGTCTAGGGTAAAGTTGCGACAACGCACAGAGAAGGGGATGTTTTTTTGAATGGCCCCGTATTCTAATTGATAGACAACGCCATTCATGGCAAAACGTTCTGGTTTGGGGAATTTACCTACGCCTCCTTCTAAACGGATTTTTTTTGTAGCCTTGCCGTCGCTGAGTTCAACCGTGAGGTAATCTTTTCCAGTTTTTTTAACAGGAGCCTTCACGAGCATTTTTTTGGCGTGTGGAATGAGTCTTTTGTAAACAACCTGTTGTCCGCCAACTAAATAGAGCGTAAGAGGCGAAAATTCAGACCATTCGTTGAGTGGAAATTCTTTGTATAGGCTATCCGCAGGTGCTTGCCCACTGGCACGAACCTTTTGCATTTCGCTCATGGGTAAGGATTTGAGAGCAACGCTTGGGTAAACCCAAGCTTGTCCGTTCTTCACGTGTAAATAGATACCAGGAGCTTGGTTTGGTGTATTTGGACGCGCTGATGAGAAGTAAAAGGGTGTTTGTCCAACCATGAATACGTCGTTCTCGGTTAAGAAATTCGAGCGCATGCCGTCGGTAACAAGTTCGAGGGCATTTGCTTTGAATTTTTGATTGACTTGTAGGGAGTCTACGCGGTCCGATTTGAAATCGATGTAGCGGATACTGATTTCTTTCTTGCCAATATTGGTTTGGTAATTGAAGTCATTGTTGTTGAATTCGCTCAAATAGGTTTTCCAAGCTTGTAGTGCGGTTGCGCCATTTTTTTGCGTGATATCTTGCGCGTTGATCAGCACATACGGATCTGCAGTGTAAATAAAATTGTTACTCGCACCTTCACGGATGACCATTTGGCCTTCGAAACTGATGTAGCGCGTAACAGCCGCACCTGCGAGGATCACGATAAATGACAAGTGGAAACTCAGCATGGCAATTTTCTCGCGACTGAACATTTTGTAGCGAAAAATATTTGATACCAATGCAAGGGCAAGGTAAAGCAACAAGCCCTCAAACCAAAAAGCATTATAAATGGAGATTTTGGCCGCTTGGGTGCCGTAAATTGATTCTATGAAAGTCGCCAAGCCTATGGCGATTAAAAATGCAATTAAACCAACGCTTGCCCAGCGCATGGAAAAAAGAGAAGAGAGGAGTTTGTCCATCCGAGGAATTTTTCCACAAAAATAGCCAATGTATGCGCAACATTCGTAGAAAGCCCTTATTCTTGTCAAAAAAAGATGTTACGGTTTTTATTTACAATTTTATGCACCTCCTTATTTGTTGTGAACACAGGCATGTGTCAGCCTATTTCGCACCAAATCAAGGTAGAAGGTGGCGAGGTCTTGCGCTATTCGCTTCCTTTTAATCACCAGCAACGAATCGTAGACATTTATATTCCGCATTCAGCTAAAGGAAAAAAAGGTCTTCGGACCTTATACATGCACGACGGACAAATGCTATTTGACAGCACTCAAACTTGGAATAAAAAGGAATGGAAGATTGATGAGGTCTATGCCACGACACTTGCTAGGTTTGCTCATGAGCCATTTATTGTAGTCGGAATTCATAATAACCCAACAAATAGATATGCAGAGTTTTTTCCGCAGAAGGTGGCCGCACTCATGCCCGATTCTTATCGAAATTTATTGATGGAGAAACTTTGGAACGGAGAATTAAAGGCGGATGCCTATTTGAATTGGATAGAGCAAACGTTGGTTCCATTTATCGAGCAAGAATTTCAAACCGGGAAGCATACCAAAGACCGGATGGTAATGGGGTCGAGTATGGGGGGGCTTATTTCGCTTTATGCATTATGTGAAAAACCAAAATTATTTGGTGGAGCTGCGTGTTTGTCGATTCATACACCAATGATCAATTACGGCATGTTCGAGGAAGGAATGGTCGAAGCCCTTGTGGTACCGTTCAATATTTATTTAGAAAAAAAACTAAAAGCAGACAAGCGCCATTTTCTTTACGTTGACCGCGGAACTGAATCCTTAGATGCTTCTTATAAGCCGTATCACGACCAATTATTAACGACCCTTTCGATGGTAGGCTACAATGCACAAAACCCACGTTTCTTAGAGGCAATCGTCGAAGGTACCGGACATGATGAACTTGCTTGGTCACAAAGATGGCATGTTCCATTATTATTCATGCTAACGCGCAACAATTCCCGATAGTTTTCTACATTTGCTCTACTCAATCAAGCATGAAAAAAATCTTACTCTTTGGTGCAGGTTTGTCGGCCTCTACCCTGATCAAATACTTATTAGAGCGCAGCGTTGCAGAATCTTGGCATCTCGATGTTGTCGACCAAGACCTCGACCTCATTCAAGCAAAAATTGGAACCAATCCAAATGCAAGCGCACATTCTTTTAATGCCCTGGACTCTCAGCAAAGGCTACCCTATATTGCCCAAGCCGATTTAGTCATATCTATGCTGCCGGCAGTACACCATGTGGAGGTTGCTAAAGATTGCATAGCATTAAAAAAACACCTCATTACGCCTTCATATATTTCAGCTGAAATGCGCGCGCTTCACGAAGAGGCCAAAGCTGCCGGAATTGTGATCATGAACGAAATAGGTGTAGACCCTGGTATAGACCACATGAGCGCCATGCGTATTCTTGACCACATCAAAGATATTGGAGGTAAACTTGAATCTTTTAAATCTTACTGTGGTGGTTTAATCGCGCCGTCTTCAGATAACAATCCTTGGCACTACAAATTCACCTGGAATCCGCGAAATGTCGTGCTTGCAGGGCAGGGTTCGGCTGCTTGCTACCGCGAAATGAACGAACTGAAGTATTTACCTTACCACCGTTTGTTTCAGCGCCTAGATCAAATTCAAATTGAAGGTTATGGCAAGTTTGAAGGATATGTAAATAGAGATTCTCTTAATTACTTGGAAACGTACCATATTCAAGATATTCCAACAATTTTCCGTGGCACGTTGCGTCGCCCGCCTTATTGCGAAGCCTGGGATGTATTTGTCCAGCTTGGCATGACCGACGACGCCTATCAGATGAACGGTTCTGCCAAACTCACGCCGCGTCAGTTTTTAAATGCATTTTTACCTTTTGAAACAGGTGTGAGTGTCGAGGATAAATTTCTAAAACTCGTCGGAAACCGCAAAGATCTTTTTGAGTTGTTTAACTTTTTGGGTTTGTTCAGCGATAGTGAAGTCTTCGGCCTAGATAAAGCAAGTCCGGCAATGCTGTTGCAAAAAATATTAGTCGAAAAATGGCGTTTAGCACCTGGCGACAAAGACATGATTGTCATGTATCACGAAATTATTTACACAAAAGACAACGCTCGCTTTGCTATCAATAGCTCCTTGGTTGTTGAAGGCGAAGACGAACGCTACACCGCGATGTCGAATACAGTTGGTCTGCCTGTGGCAATTGCCGCAAAGCTGATTTTAAACAATCAAATTCTCGAACGCGGCGTCACCTTGCCGGTGAGCAAAGAAATATATGCCCCGATCTTGTCTGAACTCGAACAATTTGGCATTACCTTTAAAGAATCAGAAAATCAAATCTAAATGGAAAATCAAGAAAACCACATGAATATCGAATTGTCAGAAGACATCGCATTAGGCGTGTATTCAAATTTGGCAATCATTACACATTCACCTGCAGAAGTCGTTTGTGATTTCGTACAACTCATGCCGGGCATGCCAAAAGGTAAAGTGCGCTCAAGAGTCCTCATGACTCCGCAAAATGCCAAAAGATTTTTACAAGCCCTAGCTGAAAACATCGAAAAATACGAGCAAAATTTCGGTGTTATTGACGAACCTCAAGCGGGCTTCCCACCAATGAATTTCGGTACACCAAGTACAATGGCTTAGTGCCAACATGTGGACGCTAAGCGTTTGTATCCCTATTTATAATACTGATGTGCGCACATTGGTAGATACTTTGTGTCTTCAAATTGATCAAATCAATGCGTCTCACATAGATATTATATTGATAGATGATGCATCCGCCTCTTCCTTTAAAACCATGAATCAATTTTCCCATTCAAAAGTACAATTGATTCAATTGGCTCATAATATCGGCAGGTCCAAAATCAGGAATGCATTTTTGCAATATACAAATGCAACGCACCTCCTCTTTTTAGATGGAGACAGCACTGTTGCCAACCCCTTCTTTCTTCAAAACTTTAGTAACTACCTCACTCAGCATCAAGACACTTCTGTGCTCGTCGGGGCAAGTTTATATCAAGTTGAACCACCTCCTGTTACTCACCGCTTGCGCTGGACTTACTCTACCAATAGAGAAAGCTTAGATTTTGAGCGGCGCAGCAAAGACGCACACGCTGGTTTCAAAACAAATAATTTTTTGATCCAAAGAAGCTTGTTCGAGCAATTACCGTTTGATGAAGAGTTAAGCGGTTATGGTCATGAGGACACCATTTTTGGCTTGCAAATATTGGAGAAAAATATCCAAATAAGACATATTAATAATCCAGTCTGGAATTTAAAATTAGATACGAACACAGAATTCCTACTTAAAACGGATAGCGCTTTATCTAATTTACTATGGTTGCAACAACGTTATCATACGCCACTTCTTTTGACTACAAATAAGCTTCTGCGCTATTTTCAGCTGGCCAATCGCTATTTATTGACAAGATGCGCTCTCTGGGTATTATCTATTCAAACCGATTTTTATCGTCACATTTTAAAAACGGGAAGAGCTCCTCTATTTCTTTTTGATTTATATCGACTTGGAAGGCTCTATCAGTTAAACAAAGATGCGAAGCGCGAGCGCAGCTAACACCTCTTTATCAACTTCCCAATGTTCTATTTCGGCTGCTGTTTTGCAATTAGCTTTTAATTGGTGTAAGCGTTGTGGGTTGGTCAAAAGTGCATTGATACAAGTAGCAATTGCTTTTGGTGAAACAGTACTGATGATTTCACCACAATCATATTTTTGAATCAGGCGCTCAATTTCTACCAAACGACTTGAAACAATAGGTGTTTGCGCCTGTATGTAATCAAACACTTTATTTGGAAGGGCTAATTGGTAATTCAGGCTAAGAGGTTTATCTAGTGCCAAACCTAAATCAGCTGCGGCGGTATAGCGCATTAATTCTGGATAGGGCAAACGCGGCACAAAACGAACTTTATCTTGTAATGAATGAACGGCAACAAGTTGTTTGATTTCAGGTATCACGTCACCGTCACCAACCAAAAATAATACTGCAGTTGAAATAAAAGCCATTGCAAGTACGGCCTCTTCAATTCCTCGTTGAACGTTTAAACCACTACCTTGAATAATGAGCATCATTTGATCGTCAGATAGCCCGAGTTCACTTTTTGAAAGAGCGGTAATTGATTCGAGCTTTTGAGGAACATTCCGAACTACACTTACGTCTAATTTGTACTTGTTTTTAAATACGGTAGCAATAGATTGATTAACTGTAGACATTTCCTTCAAGCGTGGAAGAACGAAGCGCTCTGCAGCACTCCAAATCTTTTGAATTCTAGGCCTGCTTGTGAGTTCAGGCACTTCCGTAAATAGTTCGTGACTGTCGTATAAAATAGGTTTGCGTTTGAGCCAACTGACTAAATATGCAGCAGGGAGGGTATCGAGGTCATTTGCAAAAACATATTCGTATTTCTGAAAGAGTAAAATAAAAAACAAGCGCATATTCAGGTTGGCATAGAACATCGCACCTTTTTCAAAGTACAATTTGACGCGGCGCACACTGTAGGAGCGCTCAGGCATCTGTGGACTGTTTTTTTTCTGACGACCTATTAAATATACCTGAAAACCAAGTGCTTCCAAAACTGTGCAGCTGCGATGCACGCGGTTGTCTGTAGCGAGGTCGCTAGAGACGGTCATATAAACTCTTTTTTGGCGCATTGAAACAAAAGTAACGATTTCCCGTAAGTGTTGCCTGCAAATGAAAAAGAGCCACCGAATAGTTTGTATAAATTTTTTCAAAAACTCTTTGTGATAAAAAAAAGTTTTGTACATTTGCAATCCCAAAACGCAGGTTTAGGGCAACGTTCTTTCACAAAATGTGAATTACCAACATTCAAAACAATACAAGCCGATGTAGCTCAGTTGGCCAGAGCAGCTGATTTGTAATCAGCTGGTCGGGGGTTCGAATCCCTCCATCGGCTCCATGTTGGGGAGATACTCAAGCGGCCAACGAGGGCAGACTGTAAATCTGCTGGTGTACACCTTCGCAGGTTCGAATCCTGCTCTCCCCACAAACACTAACAAAAGAATTCAAGCGGGAGTAGCTCAGTTGGTAGAGCGTCAGCCTTCCAAGCTGAACGTCGCGAGTTCGAATCTCGTCTCCCGCTCACTCTTTTTGTTTGAGCGCCGGTGTAGCTCAGGGGTAGAGCGCTTCCTTGGTAAGGAAGAGGTCACGAGTTCAATTCTCGTCATTGGCTCAATGTAAAATTGCATTTAAGTCCGTTTCGCTTTGCGTATCGGACCTTTATGATAGATAAGTATATTATTAACTAAGTAACAAATACACAAAATGGCTAAGGAAAATTTTGACCGTTCCAAACCACACGTCAACATCGGTACCATCGGACACGTTGACCACGGTAAGACTACGTTGACTGCTGCTATCTCTAGCGTTCTTTCGAGCAAAGGATTGGCTCAGGCTCGTGACTTCTCCTCAATTGACAACGCTCCTGAAGAAAAAGAGCGTGGTATCACCATCAACACCTCACACATTGAGTACGAAACTGCTAACCGTCACTACGCGCACGTTGACTGTCCAGGTCACGCCGACTACGTAAAGAACATGGTTACGGGTGCTGCTCAAATGGACGGTGCTATCCTCGTTGTAGCTGCAACAGACGGACCAATGCCACAAACACGTGAGCACATCCTTCTTGGTCGTCAGGTAGGTGTTCCTCGCATGGTTGTCTTCATGAACAAAGTGGACATGGTAGACGACGCTGAATTATTAGAATTAGTTGAAATGGAAGTACGTGAATTACTTTCTTTCTACAAATACGACGGTGACAACGCTCCTGTTATTCAAGGTTCTGCACTTGGTGCATTGAACGCTGAGCCACAGTGGGTAGCGAAAATCGAAGAATTGATGGACGCAGTTGATACTTACATCGAATTGCCTCCACGTGACGTTGATAAGCCATTCTTGATGCCAGTTGAAGACGTATTTACGATTACAGGTCGTGGTACAGTTGCAACAGGTCGTATCGAAACAGGTGTCATCAACTCTGGTGAGCCAGTTGAGA
>JAIXXP010000092.1 GCA_027490665.1 Cryomorphaceae bacterium
AATATTGGCTAGATTTTACGCATTTACGACAAAGAATTCGACATCGAAGGCGAGCTCATCGATCTTAGTTTCTTCTTTATGTACATCCGATCAGCAGAGGGGCATTTGGTAACCATCCCAACCTCAGCAGTACTGAACAAAACAGTAATTATCAAATCGAATCGGGTAAATTAACGCGGATAGCACAAGAAGTATTTCTCAACTGGCGTAGACAACGCTGAAATATTCAAGTTATCTGAAGCCTTAGAAAGTTCTAGTATGCTGCCGTTTTTGAGCAGCAAATTGATATTGTGTTTTTGCTCGTTGTAGGCTTTGTTGGTAAGGATATCTGAATATACAAAATATGGCAGTTCTTGGTCGTTCAAACCATGCTCTGTACGTATGCGCTGTTGAACTTCTGCCAGACGTTCTTTGGTAAACGGTGTTTTTGAAATTTCTATTTTGAAGAGTTGACGGTTCACAAGACCCGAACACAAAGTGGCTAAAATGTAGTCGGGGGCAAATTGCCAAACTTTAATGGCACCCCAGATGTCGTAGTCATCGAGGCGTGCAAAATGCGAGAGCACCATTGGGTCGTTTTCGAAGTGTTCTGAGCGAATATCCTGACTTAGAAAGAACTTCAGCGCAGGGCTTGCAAAGAGGTCGTGACCTGCTTTGGTGAGTTCTTTGGCGCGGCGCAGCGCATGAATGAGCATGAATTCTGAAGCCACAACCGTTTTGTGCAAATACACTTGCCAATACATAAGGCGACGCGCCACAATAAACTTCTCCACCGAATAAATGCCTTTTTCTTCGAGTACCAAATGGCCTTCGTGTACATTGAGCATCTCGATGAGGCGCTCGCTGCCAATAACGCCTTCCGAAACGCCCGAATAGAAGCTGTCGCGGTTGAGGTAGTCGAGGCGGTCCATGTCTAGCTGGCTCGAAACGAGCTCGTGCAAGAAAGGCTTGTGGTAGTCGTTTTTAAAGATTTCCAAAGCGAGCGCTAAATCTTGACCATATTCTACCGAAAGTTCGGCGATAAAATAAGCCGAGATTTGCTCGTGGCTCACGCCGCAGACGATGTCGTATTCCAAAGCATGGCTAAAGGGGCCATGGCCGATGTCGTGCAGGAGAATAGCCAAACAAACGGCGCGTTCTTCTTCCTGACTAATTTCGTGGCCCTTCCGACGGATACTCGTGACAGCTTGCGACATGAGGTGCATGGCACCCAAAACATGATGGAAGCGCGTGTGGTTGGCGCCGGGATATACGAGGTGGGTCAGGCCCAATTGTTGGATCCGGCGCAAGCGTTGCATGTACGGATGCTCGAGGATATCAAAAATAATTTCGTGCGGCAAAGAAATAAAACCGTAGACTGGGTCGTTTATGATTTTCTTCTTGTTATTTGGGGCTGTATTCGCTGGCAAGTTGCTAACTTTAAAAATTCAATCAAAGCTATTAAAAATACGACATATGCAAGGTAAAATTCTTTGGGCCGACGACGAAATCGAATTACTCAAACCCCACGTACTCTTTTTAGAATCGAAAGGTTATCAGGTAGACACCGCTACAAACGGACAAGACGCCATTGAAAAAGCCTTGAGTCAACATTTTGACATCATCTTTCTCGATGAAAACATGCCGGGCCTTAGCGGGCTCGAAACGCTCGCACAAATTAAGGAGCAAAAAGCGCTAGTGCCAATTGTCATGATCACCAAAAGCGAAGAAGAACATATCATGGAAGAAGCCATTGGTTCTAAAATCGCCGACTACCTCATCAAGCCGGTCAATCCGAACCAAATTTTGCTGAGCATCAAAAAAAACCTCGACCACAGCAAACTCATCAGTCAAAAAACCAACGCGAGCTACCAACAAGAGTTTCGCCAACTCGGTATGCAGCTGATGGGCCGCCTAGACGCCGACGAATGGAAAGAACTCTACGCCAAACTCGTTTTCTGGGAACTCCAACTCGATAACATCGAAGACACCGGCATGCGCGAAATCTTCGAAATGCAGAAAAAAGAAGCCAACAAACTTTTCTGCGACTTCATCGAAGACAACTACCTCGACTGGACCAGCGGCGACCCCGACGCACCCACCATGATCCACACGCTCATCAAAGACCGCATAGCACCTTTCATTGGCAAAGAAAAATTAGCTGTTTTGGTCATCGACAACCTCCGCTACGACCAATGGAAAACCATTGAAGGCATTTTAGGGCGTTATTTCCAAAAAGAGGAAGAAGACATCGTATTCTCGATCTTACCTACCGCCACTCACTATGCGCGCAATGCATTTTTTGCAGGCTTACTTCCAGCCGAAATCGAAAGACGCTTCCCTACTCTCTGGAAAAACGAAGACGACGAAGGCGGCAAAAACATGCATGAAAAAGACTTTTTAGAGGCGCAACTCAAGCGCTTGGGTAAAAACGTGAAGTGGTCTTATAATAAAATCACCAACGTCGAGGCTGGCAAAAAATTGGCTGATCAATTCCATCAGTGGAAAGACAACGACGTCAATTTCATCGTTTACAACTTTGTAGATATGCTCTCGCACGCCCGCACCGAAATGGAAGTGATCCGCGAACTCGCCGACAACGAAGCTGCTTACCGCTCTATTACGACAAGCTGGCTCGAACACTCTCCGCTGCTCGATATCTTAAAGAAAATTGCCGACGCCGGGCAAAGACTCATCATCACCACCGACCACGGCACTATTAAAGTCACCAAGCCGGTGCGCATCGTTGGAGAGCGCAACACCAACACCAACCTGCGCTACAAAGCAGGGCGTGGACTCAGTTACGACGCCAAAGAAGTATTCGTGGTCAAGAATCCGCAAGAAGCGCAATTGCCGAAACTCAAGATGTCAGCAGAATTTGTTTTTGCGCGCGAGCAAGACTTTTTTGTATACCCGAACAACTACAATCATTTTGTCAATTACTATGGGCAAACCTTTCAGCACGGCGGCATTTCTCTAGAAGAAATTCTCATTCCGTATGTGGTATTAAAAGCCAAATAAACGTAGGGCTCGCTGCAAAAAGTTTTCTGATAATTTTGCTTCTTTAGAACCATTCAAAATAGCGAAATTCCGTACTTTTGTAAAAAACTAAAAAGTATGGAGCACTCTCCGTTTTCCGTTTCTGATATCCGCGCGCAATTTCCTGCTCTTCGCCAAAAAGTTTACGGCAAACAGCTCATCTACTTTGACAACGGTGCTACCTCGCAAAAGCCGCAGGTAGTGCTCGACACCCTCGCACAATATTACGCCCTAGAAAATGCGAACATCCACCGCGGGGTGCATTACTTAAGCCAACAAGCCACATCTGCTTACGAAGCCGCACGCCGCACCATTCAAAAATACATCGGCGCCAACGCCCCTGAAGAAATCATCTTCACCAAAGGCACTACTGACAGCATCAATTTGGTGGCATTTTCCTTTGGAGAGCGCCTGAAGCCCGGCGACGAAATCCTGATTTCAGCCATGGAACACCACTCCAACATTGTGCCTTGGCAACTTTTGTGCGAGCGCAAAGGCTGTGTCTTGCGCGTCATTCCCATCTCTAAAAAAGGAGAGCTCGACCTTAGCGCTTTTGACCAACTGCTCAGTGAACGCACCAAGCTCTTGGCACTTACGCACATTTCCAATACGCTCGGCACCATCAATCCCGTCAAAGAACTCATTGCCAAAGCCCATCAGGTTGGCGCTAAAGTATTACTCGACGGCGCACAAAGTATCCAGCACCTTGCCATAGACGTCAAAGACCTCAACTGTGATTTCTATACTTTCTCAGGTCACAAAGTCTTCGGCCCAACTGGCATCGGTATTTTATACGGGAAAGAAGCGCTGCTCGACACCATGCCTCCGTATCAAGGTGGAGGCGACATGATCTCCAAAGTTACTTTTGAGCGTAGCACCTACAACACACTACCGCTCAAGTTTGAAGCCGGAACCCCACACATTGCCGGCGCCATTGGTCTTGGCAGTGCCATCTCGTTTTTGCAAAGCATTGACATGAAAGCAGCTACCGCTCATGAACTCGAGCTCACCAAATATGCACAAGGTATTTTAGATACTTTCGAAGGGCTTCACATTATAGGCGAAGCCAAGAACAAAACCAGTGTGGTTTCGTTTACCATTGACAAAATGCATCCGTTCGATATCGGCACCCTACTAGACAAACAAGGCATAGCTGTGCGCACTGGCCATCACTGCACGCAGCCCCTCATGGATTTCTACCAAATTCCTGGTACCGTTCGCGCATCTTTTGCATTTTACAACACCAAAGAAGAAATAGACACATTTGTTGCTGCTCTCGAGCGCAGCATGCAAATATTAGGCGCATGACCCTCCAAGAAAAACAACAAGAAATCATCGACGAATTTGCCATCTACGACGACTGGATGGACAAATACGAATACATCATCGAACTCGGCAAAAGTGTTCCAACACTCGCCCCTGAGCTCAAAACCCAAGACCGCCTCATCGAAGGCTGTCAATCCAATGTGTGGTTGGCAACCGAAATCAAAGACGGCAAAATGCTCTTTAGCGCCGACTCCGACGCAATCATCACCAAAGGCATCATCGGGCTACTCATTCAAGTACTCAACAACGAAAGCCCAGAAGCCGTACTCAAATCTGATTTATTTTTTATCTCCCAAATTGGGCTCGCCGAACACCTCTCACCTACCCGAGCCAATGGCCTATTAAGTATGGTCAAACGCATGAAAACCGAAGCACTTCAAAGTCTTGCCCAATGAACGAATTAGAAGACCGCATCGTCGAGATGCTCAAAACAATCTACGACCCCGAAATCCCTGTCGATATTTTCGAACTCGGCCTTATCTATGAAGTCAAGGTTGAAACCGACAACCATGTTTTCATCGACATGACCCTCACCTCTCCCAACTGCCCTGTAGCCGAGTCTTTGCCAAAAGAAGTAGAAGATAAAGTAGCTAGTGTAGAAGGCGTCCAGAGCGCAAAAGTCAATATCGTTTTTGACCCACCCTGGGACAAAGACATGATGAGCGAAGAAGCCAAGTTAGAGCTCGGCTTTTTATAAAATCCGCGTACAACAGAATCTCTTCAAGCGGTATTGCAAGTAATCGTAATACTCGAAGGTCAAGTGCTTTTTTGTGAGCACAATGATTTTTGCTTGTAGCGTGTCGGTGTCTCTGGCAATCAAGAGCTGTTCGCCATTTGCGCTCAAGGCACAACTACTTTGGTTGAAAACCACAGAATCTGATACATCATACTGACCAAAATACGAATACGTATAATTTGATTTACCGTTGATTTTTGCTGCCTCTAGCGAAAAACTGCCCGTCGCCAAGCTGTCAAAAAAGAGAAAGCCTTCGCCGTCTTCAATGCGCACGACATCCACCTTCCAAGAACCTGGTAAGTGTTTTTCATTGCTCGCGTATTTGCTGCAAGCAAACAATAACATGAAAAAGCCTATAGCAGTAATTTGTTTCATGACAACGCAATTGCGAACATACTCTTTACGCCTAGCTCTAGCGCCGCTTCGTCGATATCAAATTGCGGATGATGCACCGCATGCGTGAGCCCTTTTGCTGTGTTGCCAGTTCCTAATCTAAAGAAACACACAGGGCGGTGATGGCTGTAAAATGCAAAATCTTCGGCTGTCATACGCAAACCGAGCTCCTCCACATTTGACGCACCCAACTCTTTTTCAAGTATGTTTCTAACTTTGTGGGTAAGTACGGTGTCATTCTTCAAGAAAGGATAGCCCTCTCCAATCGTCAAATTGATTTGAGCCCCAAACTGCGCGGCAATTTGTGTGGCCTTTTCGTGTAAAATTGTCTTCACTTGAGCTCGCCAGGTTTCATCCATGGTGCGGAAGGTTCCTTTGATAGTTGCTGTTGCACTCACCACATTGGTGCTGCCTAGCGCTTCAAATCGGCCAAATGTAAGCACTTGAGGCACCTCTTGAGGGCAGTTGTCCTCAACAAGTTTCTGACACGCTTGCATCCAAGCAATTCCGACATCAATTGGGTTCACAAAACGTGCTGGCAATGCGCCATGGCCACCTACCCCAATGATTTCAACATGGATTTCATCGCTGGAAGCCATATACAAACCAGGGCGTAATCCCACCTTCCCAACCTCCATTTCTGGATACACGTGCAAGGCGATGAGCTCTTCAACTTTAGGGTTTTCGAGCACTCCTGCTTTGATCATGAGGCTAGCCCCACCTGGGTTTTGTTCTTCACCAGGCTGAAAAATAAGTTTGATAGGTCTTGGAAGTTGCTCGCGGTGCTGCTGCAACAAAACGGCTGTCCCGAGTAAAATACTGGTGTGAACGTCGTGCCCACAGGCGTGCATCCATCCGGGCACCTGACTTTTATAAGATACCTCGTTGGCTTCTTGAATAGGCAGTGCGTCGAGGTCGGCTCGCAAGGCCAAGCAAGATTGTTGTGGGTGGTGGTGGGGAGCTGCAATGTACGCTACCACACCTGTTTGAGCCACACCTGTTTGGTGCGATATACCAAATTCACTGAGTACCGAACTCACAAATGCCATGGTTTCATGCTCCTGAAAAGAAGGTTCTGGATGCATGTGCAAATGCCTGCGCCATTGCGTTACACGTGCAATGATTTCAGACAATTGGAGAGGTGTTGCGTTAGACTTCATCTTGTTGGATGCCTTGATAGCCAGCTAAAATTAATTGAATCGATACATATGCCATGAGTAAACCAAAGATCAGCTTGACCCACGCTTCTGGCAAACGCAAAGTGAGTTTGGAACCCAAAAAAGCACCAACAACAAACGTACTGGCAATAACCAAACCAAAGCGCCAATTGACGTTTCCGGTTTTCCAATAATTGAACACAGCTAAAAGTAAAACGGGTAAAGACAAAATAAACAAGGAAGTTCCTTGTGCTTGGTGCTGGCTCAGCCCGAGTAAAAATACAAGCGCAGGAACAATAACCATACCGCCACCAATACCAACCATGCCGCTGAGCATACCTGCTGCGAGGCCAATAGCCGTGAGTAATAAAATCGTTTGAATAGACATCTGTAACAAATGTAGTAAGTTTTTAACTCAATCTACAAGTTGGTTGCAACCTCTGATATCGCTAGCAGAAATGCGCCCTTCGAGTACGAACCCTTCTTGAACCAAGCGCCCGAGGTCATCGGTTTGAATAAAGGCACAGCTGTTTTGGTTAGCGAGGTCTATGACATTGATGCCCCCTTTTTGGCCAAAAGGAACTTCTGTAAATGGGTCGTAGGCATCTCGGATCCGAATTTGCATCCAGGGTGGACAACTAAAGATTTGCTCAGAAGTACAATAAGCTTGCGATAGCAATTCGGTCATGCCGTATTCAGAAAGAATTTGCTGCACACCAAAGCCCTCTTGTAGGAGCTGATGGAGTTCAACTTTGGTCAGTTCTTGACGGCGACCTTTCATACCTCCAGTTTCTAAGATCAACGCTTCAGGTAGTTGGCTTCCCAATTCAGCTAAATCGAGCAAGGCGTAGGAAACACCAAAAACAAAAGGTTTTTTACCTTGTGCCAATGCTAAATTATATACGGACAAAACCTCGTCTGCCTGACTCAAATAATAGCCCGAAAGAGAAGAGTGACTCTTTTGGATGAGTTGATCTACCATGTAAATAAGGCTGGAGTCGCCATTTTCAAGATAAGATGGCAAGAGCGCTATAAAAACGTAGTCTGATACTTTTCCAAAAACACGCTCAAAACCGAGTATTAATGAAGCGTCGTACCAACGGAGGTCGGTGAGGTGGTGCTGACTTCTGATTTGCTGGGTTGTACCGCTTGATTTGAAGGTCTTGACAATTGTGGCAGCAGTAGGTATGAGTAACTGGGACTTGAAAAAATCGATGGGCAAAAACGGGATTTCTGAGAGGGTCTTTGGCTTCGTCTTGCCTAATAGGTCTGCATATTGGCGGTAAACCGGAATGCTGGCATATTGGCGCTCAAAAGTAGCCAAAGCCTGCGCTTCAAAATCAGTTGCATCGATTTGCTGTAGAAATTCGTACGGATCCACGTCACAAAGTTATGCTTTCAGCAGCAGCAATCGCGAATTAATCGGTAATTTTGAACAAAGAAAATTCCAAGTTGTTGGACCTATTAGCATGAAAAAAACCGGCGTTCTCCTCATTCAACTCGGCACCCCAGACTCCCCAAGTGTTTCTGATGTGCGCAGCTACTTATCCGAATTCCTCAACGACCCACGCGTCATTGACATTCCCTACCTCTTGCGAGCCATACTTGTCAATGGCATTATTGTGCCTTTTAGAGCGCCTAAATCGGCCAAGATCTACAAAGAACTCTGGACCCTCGGAAATGGCGAATCGCCGCTGCTCACCCACAGCCGCAAGTTAAAAGAATTATTGCAAGCAGAATTTGAAGGTCAAAATGTCACCTTTGAGTTGGCCATGCGCTACAAAAATCCTTCTTTAGATATCGTACTAGAACGCATGCGCTTAGCCAACTACGACCGCATCGTCATTCTTCCGCTTTTTCCGCAATACGCATCGGCGTCTACAGGTTCTGCCGTAGAAAAAGCCATGAATATCATCCGTAAATGGTGGGTCATTCCAGACATCAAAATCATAAGTCAGTTCTACGACAACGACGGCTATATCGACTCCGTTGTAGACAACGCTAGAAAATTCGACATCGAAAGCTTTGACCATATCCTCTTTTCCTACCACGGCCTTCCTGAGCGCCAAGTAGATAAAGTCTATGAAGGTACCGACTTGTGTCAAGACCAACCTTGCGAGACCAGCATCAATGAGCAAAACAAATTCTGCTACAAAGCGACTTGTTATGCCACCACGCGCCTCATCGCAGAGCGCTTAGGTTTAGCTGAATCTCAATACACGGTTTGTTTTCAGTCTCGCCTAGACAAAAAATGGCTCACACCGTTCTCCGATAAAGTTGTGGAAGAATGGGGCAAAAAAGGCGCTCAAAAACTACTCGTCTTTAGCCCAGCTTTTGTAGCCGACTGCCTAGAAACCCTCATTGAAATTGGCGACGAATACCAAGAAATCTTCGAAGAACACGGCGGAGAAAAAGTACAACTTGTTCCGAGTTCCAATACACATCCGCTTTTTGTTCAAGGACTACAGCAACTCATACAAAAAGAGCTGAACTAATTCTTGACAACAAATAATAATCGACGTACATTTGCAAACTTATTTGAAGTAACTATATATGAATCAAACAGAAAAGCTCACTTATAAAGTGAAAGACATCAGTCTTGCAGACTGGGGTCGTAAAGAAATTAAATTAGCAGAAGCCGAAATGCCGGGCCTTATGGCTTTGCGCGAAGAATACGGTGCTTCTAAGCCTTTGGCAGGAGCGCGTATCGCGGGCTGTTTGCACATGACCATCCAAACTGCAGTCTTGATCGAGACGCTCGTTGAGCTAGGCGCAGAAGTTACATGGTCATCTTGCAACATCTTCTCTACCCAAGACCACGCCGCAGCCGCAATTGCTGCAGCTGGCATTCCAGTTTACGCATGGAAAGGTATGAACGAAGAAGAATTCGACTGGTGCATCGAGCAAACATTATTTGCTTTTGAAGGCGGCAAAGCCCTCAACATGATTCTCGACGACGGTGGTGACCTCACCAACATGGTTTTCGATCGTTTCCCTGAACTCACCAAAGATATCAAAGGCTTGTCTGAAGAAACCACAACTGGTGTTCATAGACTTTACGAGCGCAAAAAGAACGGCACACTCGTGATGCCAGCCATCAACGTCAACGACTCTGTTACCAAATCCAAATTCGACAACAAATACGGCTGTAAAGAATCATTAGTTGATGCCATTCGCCGTGCAACTGACGTCATGATGGCGGGCAAAGTAGCCATTGTTTGTGGTTATGGCGATGTTGGTAAAGGATCTGCTGCCTCTTTACAAGGAGCAGGTGCACGTGTTATCGTTACCGAAATTGACCCAATTTGTGCGCTTCAAGCAGCCATGGATGGTTTTGAAGTGAAGCCACTTGACAAAGTCATTCACTTAGCTGACATCATCGTTACAGCAACGGGCAACAAGAGCATTGTTGTAGGACGTCATTTCGAAGCCATGAAAGACAAATCTATCGTTTGTAACATCGGTCACTTCGACAACGAAATCGACATGGCATGGCTCAACAGCAACTACGGCGAAAGCAAAATGGAGATCAAACCACAAGTTGACCTCTACAATGTCAAAGGAAACGACATCATCGTTCTAGCAGAAGGCCGCTTGGTCAACCTTGGCTGCGCTACTGGGCATCCATCATTTGTAATGTCTAATAGCTTTACAAACCAAACATTAGCTCAACTCGAACTTTGGAACAACAGTGCCAACTACGACAACGACGTCTATACGCTTCCTAAGCACCTCGACGAAAAAGTAGCGCGTTTGCACCTCTCTAAAATTGGTGTAGAGCTCGAAACCCTTTCTACCGAACAAGCCGACTACATTGGCGTGGCGGTTCAAGGCCCGTTCAAACCAGAACACTACCGTTATTAAGAACGGTTGCAAATACACAAAAAAAGGCGAGCCATGGCTCGCCTTTTTTATGTGCTAAAATTTTGTTGTTTTAAATCCGATATGTCATTGCGAACTGCAGCAAAGGACCGCCCAAACCTAGCTCGCCACCAATTGCAAGGTTGTAGCCTACAAAATAACGAAAACCATAACAGGCCCTGAATGAAACCGGGATCACTAAATCGATGTCGTTGGGGCTGCTGTCAACTAAAATATCATTCTGGTAAACCCTTCTACTGCGCATGTTGCCACCAACTGCCAGACCGATGTACTGATCTAGATTTGGGTCCATGGCGCCTAAATGCATATCTATGCGAAACTGCGGTCTGAAGCGTTGTTTGTGAACAAAACGAGAATTGGTCTCAAAGTTCCATTGCCCATTAAAGAATAATGTATCAGTTTGGGTGTAACGAACACTCGCCATTCCGTACATGAGATCTAAGCCGACACTGACGTCGTCTGAAGCCATATACATAAAGCGAAATCCAGAGGGAGAAAGCCCTAAGTATTGGGCATCTGCGCCTTGCGGAATGCTTTCTGATAAATTCAAATTGAAGCGCATAAAATTGGGATAACCCGCATAGGCATTCAATAATACATTACCCCTAAAAATACCTTGAGCTTGCCCCGACATACAGAACAAGCTCAAGCAAATTGAAAAAATAATTTTCATTGGTTGCGTTTAAGCTTCCATCAATTTGATTAGGTTGAGCGCAGAACCCGCTTTGAACCATTCAATTTGAGAAGCGTTGTAAGTATGATTTAACATAATTTGCTCTGAGGAACCATTGCTGTGCTTGATGAGCAATGTAAGTTGTTTTTCAGGTGCGAAGTCTTGTAAATCAATGAAGTCGAAGGTGTCGTCTTCCTGGATTTTGTCGTAGTCGGCCTCGTTGGCAAAGGTAAGACCAAGCATTCCTTGTTTTTTGAGGTTGGTTTCGTGGATGCGAGCAAAAGATTTCACTAGTACCGCGCGCACACCAAGGTGACGTGGTTCCATTGCAGCGTGTTCACGCGAAGATCCTTCACCGTAGTTGTGGTCACCAACAACAATTGAAGGCACACCAGCAGCTTTGTAAGCGCGTTGCACAGCTGGTACTTCACCGTATTCGCCTGTCAATTGGTTTTTCACTTTATTGGCTTCGCCGTTGAAAGCGTTTTCAGCACCAATGAGCATGTTATTAGAAATGTTGTCGAGGTGACCGCGGTAACGCAACCACGGACCCGCCATGGAGATGTGGTCAGTGGTACATTTGCCTTTTGCTTTGATGAGCAAACGAGCTCCGAGGATGTTTTGACCATCCCAAATTGGGAAGTTCTCAAGCAATTGTAAGCGTTGTGAGTCGGGAGAAACAGCGATTTGAACATGGCTGCCATCTTCAGCAGGTGCTTGATAACCGTTATCTTCAACAGCAAAACCACGCATTGGCAATTCGTCGCCAACTGGTGCGGTGAGCTTCACTTGCTCGCCTTTGTCATTGGTAAGGGTGTCGGTAAGTGGATTGAAACCGAGATCACCAGCAATAGCTAATGCAGCCACCATTTCTGGGCTCGTTACAAAAGCGTGGGTATTAGGGTTGCCGTCTGCACGCTTCGAGAAGTTGCGGTTAAACGAGTGAACGATGGTGTTTTTCTCTTGCTTTTCAGCGCCCTCGCGTGCCCATTGACCGATACATGGCCCGCAAGCATTGGTAAACACTTTAGTACCCATTTTTTCAAAGTCTGCAAGAATGCCATCGCGCTCTGCGGTGTAGCGCACTTGCTCAGAACCTGGGTTGATACCGAATTCTGCTTTTGGCGTAATACCTTGCGCAACAGCTTGCTTTACAATAGAAGCTGCGCGTGCTAAATCTTCGTAGGAAGAGTTGGTACATGAACCAATGAGGCCCCACTCTACTTGTAAAGGCCAGCCATTTGCAGTTGCCTCGGCGCGCATTTTGGAAACAGGAGTTCCGCGGTCTGGCGTGAAGGGTCCGTTAACGTGTGGTTCGAGTTCGCTTAGGTTGATTTCGATGAGTTGATCGAAGTATTTTTCTGGCTCAGCATAAACCTCGGCGTCGCCTGTGAGGTGCTCTGCAATGGCATCAGCAGCCTTAACTACTTCTTCGCGGCCTGTTGCTTTGAGGTAACGGCGCATAGAGTCGTCGTAACCAAAAGTTGAAGTAGTGGCGCCAATTTCGGCACCCATATTACAAATGGTGCCTTTTCCTGTACATGACAATAAAATAGCTCCTTCGCCAAAATATTCGACGATAGCGCCTGTTCCGCCTTTTACGGTAAGGATATCAGCCACTTTAAGAATGACATCTTTGGCGGAGGTCCAGCCGTTGAGTTTGCCAGTGAGTTTGACACCGATGAGTTTAGGAAACTTGAGCTCCCAAGCCATGCCCGCCATGACATCTACGGCGTCGGCACCACCAACACCAATGGCAACCATACCCAAACCACCAGCATTTACGGTGTGAGAATCGGTACCGATCATCATGCCTCCAGGGAAGGCATAATTTTCAAGAACAACTTGGTGAATGATACCCGCGCCTGGCTTCCAAAAGCCAATGCCGTATTTATTGGAAATAGAAGACAAGAAGTTGAATACTTCGTTGTTTTGATTGAGTGATTCTTGTAAGTCTTTGCTCGCACCTACTTTAGCTTGGATAAGGTGGTCGGCGTGTACCGTTGAAGGCACAGCAACGCGTTTTTTACCCGCTTGCATGAACTGCAATAGCGCCATTTGAGCAGTTGCATCTTGCATGGCAACGCGGTCTGGAGCGAAATCGACGTAGGACTTTCCGCGCTCGGAGGCCGTTGTGGCTTCTCCTTCCCAAAGGTGGGCATAGAGGATTTTTTCTGATAAATTGAGTGGACGGCCCACTACCTTACGAGCAGCAGCAATACGAGCAGGGTAACGCTCATATACGCGTTGGATCATGTCGAGGTCAAAAACTTTCATAGTGCGATTTTGTAATTTTTAATGCGCACCAAATTTACGGATTTAAAACTATTTTCACTCGTTCCTATGGCTAAAAAATAGACAACAAATAAGCGTTCCTTTCGATAATTTACCAAAATCGCTTAAATTTATATGTTACCAAGTTCATGTGGCAAACAGAACAATTGTTTAAAACAACACCAGTGAAAAATATTTTAAGAATTTTAATCGGACTGACCTTTGTATCTTCTGTTTACAGCCAAAATGTTGACAAAAATGAAGTTCCCTCATACAACACAGAAATAGTCATCAAAAACAAAGCTGCTTATTCCGAGCATTTTATTGAAGGGCTTAAAGATCTTGGTTTTCAAAAAATAGAATTAAAAGACAGCTTGCTCATCATTGATAACAAAGACACTGTTCAATTTTCTCATACACCGAAAATAGGCGAACATAGCGTATATACGGGCAAGCAAGGAAATTTAGCAATAACCGTTACTGTAAAACGTATCAATTACACGACTGTAGACTATCAAATTGAAATGGTTGAATTTGGCAAGACAAGTCACACGCAAACTGGTCAAGCAGATATCATCTCAAGTTTCTTTTTTGGACCAGAATCAAACATAGATGAGCAAACAGGTGTAGGTTATTTTGTAACAGAGTACACGGATAACAGAGCAAACAATTGCGCTACGCACATCAGAATTGGTGACGAAAACGAACTTGCGAAAATCATTAAGTATTGCAATGGTAAGATTAAAGATATTACATTAGAAAACTTTACAACGTTACATAAAAAATAAGCCTCAACTTTTCAAAACGAATGATGAATCAGATTTATGCATTGCTCTTTCTAGTATTTCTCTCCGGAAGCGATAACGTTTACCAGCGCGGAAAAGCATCCTATTACGCCCAATCGATGAATGGCCACAGAACCTCTTCTGGTGAGCGCTACTGTTCGGATAGCTTGACGGCCGCACATGCCCGCTTGCCATTTGGAACAAGAGTTGAAGTGCACAATCTTAAAAACGATTCCGTAGTAATTCTGCGCGTTATTGACAGAATGTCGGCTTCGAGTAGCCGCATTATTGACGTGAGTTGGGCTGCAGCTAAAAAACTTAATTTTGTGCGCGACGGCTTGGCGCAAGTTGAGCTCAAAATAATAGACACCATACCTCTAAAATGAGCAAACTTCCATTTCAAGACCTCAAAATAATTGACCTTTCAACAGTTCTTGCCGGCCCCTCTGTTGGTACTTTTTTTGCCGAACTTGGGGCGCGCGTCATCAAAATAGAACATCCACAACACGGCGATATCACCAACACCTGGCGTTTGAAGCAAGAAAGCGATTTATCCAAGCAAAGCGCTTATTACGCGAGTGTCAATTATAAAAAAGAGTTGGTAAACTTGAACTTAGGGCTTGATGCAGATTACCGCATTTTTTTAAATGAACTCAAAGACGCGGATATCTTATTGATGAATTTCAAAAAAGGTGATGATCAAAAGCTAAAGGTCACCCCTACTGAACTTTGGAAAATCAATTCGAGCTTACTCATCGGGAAAATCACTGGTTTTGGCTCCGACAACGACCGCATTGCATACGACCTTATTTTACAAGCAGAAACCGGCTTCATGTCTATGAACGGCACAGCTCAAAGCGGCCCAGTTAAAATGCCTGTGGCACTTATCGACGTCCTTGCCGCGCATCAGCTCAAGGAAGGCCTGCTTTTGGCGCTCTTGCAACGCGAGCAAGGTAAGGGTCAGCTGGTGAGTGTTTCGTTGTACGACGCCGCTATTTGCAGCTTGGCCAATCAGGCTTCGAATTTCTTGATGGAACAACAAATTCCGCAGCGCATTGGCAGTTTGCACCCGAACATTGCCCCATATGGCGAAATTTTTGAAACGAAAGATGGTCAATTGCTCACCTTCGCCATTGGCTCTGACCAACATTTTGACAAACTTGTTTCGTACCTCGGTCTGAATGAACTCGCCAAGGACCCTCGTTTTTGTTCGAATATGGAAAGAGTAAAAAACCGAGAGGTACTTTTCAATTACATAGCAAGTACCATTTCCATGAAAACTTGTTCAGAAATCATTTCTTCACTCTTAGATCTTAATGTTCCAGTAGCGAAAATCAAAGCACTCGACGAAGTTTTTACAAACCCGAATGCCCTTAGTTTGGTGCGGAAAGAACAAATCAATAGCCAAAATACCCAACGCGTTTCGCAAATAGCCTTTAAATTTGAGACATGATTCGAAGCCCACAAACTGATGCTGAATGGCAAGCTTATTTCAAGCTGCGCTATGACGTCTTGCGCGCACCATGGGGTCAAGCTACTGGAAGTGAACAAACTCCGGATGAAAATCTGCACCAACACTTTGCCTTTTTCGCAGCCGAAAACCAAATAATCGGCGTGGGCCGACTAGATTTACTGGATCCACAAACCACTCAAGTTCGCTTTATGGCAGTGGCTGACGAGCAGCAAGGAAAGGGCATTGGAAAAGCAATTATGGAAGAAATGGAAAGCGTTTCTAAAGAAAGGGGCATTCAAAAAATCATTTTGCACGCCCGAGAAGTGGCACTACCCTTTTACCAACAACTAGGCTACCAACTCGATGCACCTTCTCACCTGCTATTTGGTGAAATCCAACATTTTTTGATGCACAAATTGATTTAATGCATGACTGAAAACGCATACGTATTAGAAGAATTCTATAAAATCATTACGCCAAATAAGGTAGGACTTTTTGAAAAAATTGCACCCCAAAGAAGTCGACACTTGATTGTAGGGCTGGAAAACATACAACAAGATCACAACGCATCGGCCATCATGCGCACTATGGATTGCCTAGGCTTTCAAGAATTGCACCTCATCGAAAAGAACAACAATTACCAATTTCAAAGAGACATCGCTTTAGGCGCTGCCCGTTGGCTAGATGTAGTGCAGCACCAGCAAGAACCCGAACCCGTTTTGGATAGCATCGCTCACCTGCGTCAAAAAGGCTACCAAATTGTCGCCACGAGTCCGCATATCAATGCGAACACACCACAAAACATCGACCTAACGCAGCCAATAGCGCTGTTTTTTGGGGCCGAAAAACATGGCATTTCTGAAGAACTCAGCGCCAACGCAGATGCCTTTTTACACATACCGATGCACGGTTTTACCGAAAGTTTCAATTTATCGGTCTCGGCCGCACTTGTGTTAAGTGCCTTAAGAACGCGTTTAGAGGCCGGTTCTATTGACTGGTTATTGAGCTCCGAAGCACAAACTGAACTCAAAATTTCTTGGTGCGAACGCATTTTAAATGGCGGCCCTCAACTTGCTCAAAAATTTCGTGAAGAATTGAAAAAAGTTTGATAACTTTGAGTGTACACGTATCATAAACAAACACTTATGGGAAAAGGAGACAAAAAATCAACAAAAGGAAAACGCGCAATGGGTTCTTATGGCAAGACCCGCAAACGCAAAGAAGACGCGCCAATTG
>JAIXXP010000128.1 GCA_027490665.1 Cryomorphaceae bacterium
CTACAAAGACAGCAAGGATGTCCAGCTAGGGCTCTACAATTGGAAGATAATATACACAGATAACAAAATGGTGACCCGAACCATAGCGGGCCATGTCAATGTACTGAGATGATGAAGAAGATCAAATTAATTATAATGGTAGCAGCCCTCGTTTTTACGTGGGCTCTTCCTGTTTTTGGACAATGTCTTACCTTAACTACTACCAACACGCCTAGTGCCTGTGTCGGTTTAGCAAATGGTAGCATTAACTTAACCGTTGGTGGTGGCTCAGGAAGCTCTTCTTACAATTGGGCTGGTCCGAATGGTTTTACCGCTACAAGTCAAGATTTAACAGGACTTGTAGATGGTACTTATACTTGTACGGTGGTGGAACCCGGCTGTACTGAAACCATAACAACGATATTATCTTCGCTACAGGTCATGACTTTAGAGAGTCTGATTACGAACGTCAATTGTTTTGGAAATAGCAACGGCTTGATTAACATTGTTCCTGGAGATGGTGTTTCACCTTATACCTTTGCTTGGTCAAATGGTGCAACTACCGAAGACTTGAATGGCCTTAGTCCTGGTAATTATTCGGTTATCGTTACTGATAATAACGGCTGTAAAATCGGTGGTACCTATGCGATTACTCAACCTACAGCACTTAATGTAAGCACTACACAAACTAATGTGATTTGTTTTGGACAGTTCAATGGCACCATCAATTCATCAGTAACAGGTGGTACTTTGCCTTATTCCTATTCTTGGTCAAATAGTTCAAATAACCAGAATCTGATCAATTTGAATGCTGCTACTTATAATTTAACCGTCACCGACGGAAACAATTGTACAGCTTTAACCTCAGTTACGATTACGCAGCCAGGTCTTTTGAGTGCGTCGTCAACTCAAACAAATGTGGCTTGTTTTGGAGAAAGTACAGGCGCTATTAATGCAACAGTAACGGGAGGAACGCTTCCTTATAACTACAGTTGGAATAGTGGACAGTTGACCGAAGACATTTCAGGGCAACCACAGGGTAATTATACGCTAAATGTGACAGATGCAAATAATTGTGCGACAAGTATCACAAGAACAATTACCCAGAACACACAAATAATGGTCGGCCAAACCGTGACAAATGTGTCTTGCAATGGCCAAACCAACGGCTCCATAAATATTACCGCAAGTGGAGGCACTACGCCTTATACCTACAGTTGGTCAGGCCCTAATGGATTTGTTGCTACCACAGAGGATATCTCAAGCTTAGCTGCAGGTATTTACACCTTAACACTTATAGATAATTTAGGTTGTAATAGTTCGAATAGTTATTCTTATAATGTCACACAACCGCAACCATTGGTGCTGAGTCAAACGAATATCGATATTCTCTGTTTTGGCGGAACGGGCAGCATTGACCTAACTGTTTCAGGCGGAACCACACCATACACCTACAACTGGAGTAACAGCGCTACTTCTCAAGATGTCAGTAATTTATTGGCAGGAAACTACAACATCACCGTAACAGATAACAAAGGTTGTACAGCAGCACTAAGCGCTATCAATATCGCTACTGCTCCTTCAGCATTAACCCTTTCTGCGGCCATAACAAACGCACAGTGTTATGGACAATTGAGTGGTGCAATTGACCTAACCGTTACAGGTGGTGTTGGCCCCTACACTTACTTCTGGTCTAATGGGCCAACTTCTCAAGACAATAACAATATCAGCGCGGGCAGCTACAACGTTTCTGTAACCGACGTCAATAATTGCAATACAAATCAGACATTTATTGTGACTGAACCTGTTTCTGCACTCACCGTTAGCGAAACGCACACCGATGTTGTATGTGCGGGTACACCTTCAGGGACTGTAAACCTAACTGTCAACGGCGGAACGGGGCCTTACACATTTTTATGGAGTAATGGTCTCACCATCGAAGATCCAACGGCTATTTCCGCAGGTGCTTATACAGTTACCATTACAGATGCCAATTCATGTTCTGGAACCATTCCTGTTTCTGTGGCCGAGCTATTTGCACCGCTTTCAGCAACTACAGCTCCTACCAATGTGGCCTGTTTTGGTGGTTCAAATGGTTTCATTAACCTTACTGTTACGGGTGGTGCCGCGCCGTATACATATGTGTGGTCTAATAATGGAAGTACACAAGATATTGGAGGTCTGAGCCAAGGAAATTACAGCGTAACTATCACAGATGTCAATAATTGTGTGGCCACTGCTAATGCAACCATAACCCAACCATCAACAGCTGTACTTGCAACTGAAACTAATATAGATCTGCTTTGTGTTGGATATACAACGGGTTCAATTAATGCCACTGCAAGCGGAGGCACAGCACCTTATTCATACGCTTGGACTGGTCCAGCAGGATTTACCTCTACCTCAGAAGACCTGAGTGCTTTAGGTATCGGAAATTACACTTTGATTGTTTCAGATGCCAATAATTGTAAAGACACAATAGTAGCTACAATTAATAATCCATCAAACGGCCTAAATATTACAGCTGTAGTAGAAAACGTTAGCTGTTACAATGGTGCCGATGGCTCAATTGACCTCACAATTGGAGGTGGCACACCTGGCTATGTCGTGACCTGGTCAAATGGCCTACAATTACAAGATTTATCTAACCTTACCGATGGCAGTTATACCGTAACAGTAACTGATAATGCAGGCTGTATTTTACAGCAGACCTATACCTTAACTGAACCTGATGGACCGTTGGCTTATACTTCAAGTATTGTCCCCGTTCTTTGCTATGGTGATACAACTGGTGCAGTTACTTTAAATGTAACAGGAGGAACGCTACCTTATGCTTTTGCTTGGAGCAGCGGAGACAACACAGAGGATATATATAATTTAGGAGCCGGTAATTATTCGGTAAATATTACGGATGCAAATGGTTGTACCCAAGCATTTAGTGGGAGTGTTACCCAGCCAAATAGCGCCATGACCGTTACCCTTTACCCAACTCCGGCCTTGTGTTTTGGCACGCCAACAGGGGGTGTAGACTTAACAGTAGCAGGTGGTGTACCTGGCTACACCTATAGTTGGAGCAATGGCCAGACATCCCA
>JAIXXP010000041.1 GCA_027490665.1 Cryomorphaceae bacterium
CGTTAGTATTTTGAATTAATCCATTGATACGTTAAGGCACAAGCCACGTAATTCGTGTAACAATACATTGAAGGACTCAGGAATACCTGGTTCTGGAATATTGTCGCCTTTTACAATAGATTCATAAGCTTTAGCACGGCCCATGACGTCATCGGATTTCACGGTAAGGATTTCCTGTAGGATATTGGCAGCACCAAATGCTTCCAATGCCCAAACTTCCATCTCACCAAAACGCTGACCACCAAACTGTGCTTTACCACCCAATGGTTGTTGGGTAATAAGAGAGTATGGACCGATAGAACGCGCGTGCATTTTGTCATCTACCATGTGGGAAAGTTTCAACATGTAGATGATACCAACTGTTGCAGGTTGGTGGAAACGCTCGCCGGTTCCGCCGTCGTAAAGGTAGGTTTTACCTGAACGCGGAACGCCTGCTTTGTCTGTCCATTCGTTGATTTCTTCTGGCTTGGCACCATCAAAAATTGGCGTAGCAAACTTAACACCAAGTTTTTCACCAGCCCAAGCAAGAACAGTTTCATAGATCTGACCAAGGTTCATACGAGAAGGTACCCCTAGTGGATTGAGAACGATGTCAACAGGTGTGCCGTCTTCTAAGAATGGCATATCTTCTTGACGAACGATATTTGCCACAATACCTTTGTTACCGTGACGACCCGCCATCTTGTCACCAACTTTCAACTTGCGTTTTTTGGCAACATATACTTTAGCTAATTTCACGATTCCGGCAGGAAGTTCATCTCCGACAGAAATATGGAATTTTTTGCGTTTGTAGATACCAAGTAAATCGTTGGCTTTGATGTTAAAGTTGTGAATAACACGTGAAATCAATTGGTTGGTTTCGGTGTCAGCTGTCCAGTTGAGCGGATTTACAATTGAGTAATCTAGTGCACTAAGTGCCTTGTTACTAAATTTTGTTCCTTTTTTGATCAACTCTTCTTTAAAGTTATTGAATACACCTGCAGACTTTTGTTCGCCGAGTATGACCAATAATTTATCTACAAGTTTGTCGCGAAGCGCAGCGAAATCTCTTTGGTAATCTGCGTCGAGAGCTTCGAGTACAGGCTTATCTTGAGATTTAGATTTGCGGTCTTTGACAGCTCTCGAGAATAATTTCTTCTCAATAACAACACCACGTAAAGATGGTCCTGCTTTCAAAGAAGCGTCTTTCACATCACCTGCTTTGTCACCAAAGATGGCACGTAAAAGTTTTTCTTCCGGAGATGGGTCTGTCTCGCCTTTTGGCGTGATTTTACCAATAAGGATGTCTCCTTCTTTGATTTCAGCACCAATGCGGATCAAGCCGTTTTCATCGAGGTCTTTAGTAGCCTCTTCAGAAACGTTTGGAATGTCAGAGGTCAACTCTTCCATACCGCGTTTGGTATCGCGTACTTCCAAAGAATATTCATCGATGTGAATAGAAGTAAAGATGTCGTTGCGCACTACCTTTTCTGATATAACAATCGCATCCTCGAAGTTGTAACCTTTCCAAGGCATAAATGCCACTTTAAGGTTTTGTCCGAGTGCGAGTTCACCAGATTGCGTTGCGTAACCCTCACAAAGAACTTGTCCTTTTTCAACGCGATCGCCTTTTTGTACAATTGGCTTGAGGTTGATACAAGTGCTTTGGTTGGTTTTCATGAATTTAGTAAGCGAGTAACGGGTTACTTCGCTGTCAAAACTCACTAATTTATCTTGATCGTTCCAGTCGTAACGGATAACGATTTCATTTGCATCTACGTATTCTACAGTTCCAAAACCTTCTGCGTTGATAAGTACGCGGGAATCTCTTGCAACTAGTTGCTCGATACCTGTACCTACAATTGGTGCATTTGGACGCAACAACGGAACAGCTTGGCGCTGCATGTTGGAGCCCATGAGTGCACGGTTGGCATCGTCGTGCTCGAGGAATGGAATTGAAGATGCAGCGATCGACGCAATTTGGTTGGCACCAACATCCATCAAACTGAGGTCGCCTGGGGCAACAACAGGGAAGTCACCTTCATAACGCGCTTTTACCAAATCAGAAAGGAAATTGCCTTTATCATCGATTTTGGCGTTCGCCTGTGCAATGGTTTTAGAATCTTCTTCTTCAGCCGCTAAGTAAATTGGACTTTCTTCAAAAACAACACGACCGTTGTCTACACGACGGTATGGCGTTTCGATGAAACCGAGTTTATTGACTTTTGCAAATACACAAAGAGATGAGATGAGTCCGATGTTTGGTCCCTCTGGTGTTTCGATGGTACACAAACGACCGTAGTGCGTATAGTGAACGTCACGAACCTCGAATCCGGCGCGTTCGCGGGATAGACCGCCTGGCCCGAGAGCAGAAAGACGACGCTTGTGCGTGACTTCCGATAGCGGGTTGGTTTGGTCCATGAACTGTGAAAGCTGATTGGTTCCAAAGAAGGAGTTGATTACCGATGATAAGGTCTTCGCGTTAATGAGGTCAATTGGTGTAAAGACTTCGTTGTCACGGACATTCATGCGTTCGCGAATGGTACGGGCCATACGGGCCAAACCAACGCCAAACTGTGCATAAAGTTGCTCACCAACCGTACGAACACGACGGTTCGATAAGTGGTCGATATCATCGATATCCGCCTTAGAGTTGATCAGTTCAATCAAATATTTGATGATAGAAATGATATCGTTTTTCGTTAAAACGCGTGACTCTTCGGTAGACTCAAGGTTGAGTTTTTTATTGATACGGTAACGACCTACTTCTCCTAAATCGTAACGAGCATCGGAGAAGAATAATTTTTCAAAAACGCCTTTTGCTGTTTCGTAATCGGGTGGATCTGCGTTACGCAACTGACGGTAGATGTGTTCAACCGCTTCTTTTTCAGAATTGGAGGTATCTTTTTGTAGGGTATTATAGATGATGGTGTAGTCAGTTGAATTGCCATCTTCCTTGTGCAAAATAAGTGATTTAGCACCAGAATCCATAATAGCGTCAAGGTGCTCTTCACCAATCAATAGCTCGCGATCTAGGATCACTTCATTGCGCTCGATAGAAACAACTTCTCCTGTGTCTTCGTCTACAAAATCTTCGATCCAAGTTTTAAGAACTCTTGCCGCCAAACGACGACCAATGAGTTTCTTGAGGTTTGTTTTGCTTACCTTCACTTCGTCTGCAAGACCAAAGATATCGAGGATATCGCGGTCTGTTTCATAACCGATTGCGCGGAAAAGTGTCGTAACAGGTAATTTCTTTTTACGGTCAATATAAGCGTACATGATATTGTTGATATCAGTAGCGAATTCGATCCAAGAGCCTTTGAAAGGAATGATTCTTGCCGAATATAACTTAGTGCCATTTGCGTGGCGAGACTGTCCAAAGAAAACACCTGGCGAACGGTGCAATTGCGAAACAATTACGCGCTCAGCGCCATTGACCACAAATGAACCTTTCGGTGTCATATAAGGAATTGTACCTAAGTAAACATCCTGAACGATGGTTTCGAAATCCTCGTGCTCAGGGTCAGTACAATACAGTTTCAGTTTTGCTTTGAGAGGAACACTGTAGGTTAGTCCTCTTTCGATACACTCTTCAATGGTGTAACGAGGTGGATCAATGAAATAATCCAGGAATTCTAGAACAAATTGGTTGCGGGTATCCGTAATAGGAAAGTTTTCAGCAAACACTTTGAAAAGTCCTTCGCTATCGCGGTTCTCAGGAGTTGTTTCCAATTGGAAAAATTCCTGAAAGGACTTTAACTGAATTTCCAGAAAATCTGGATATTCAAACTGGTTTTTGCTTGAAGCAAAATTAATTCTGGTTGAATTAGTTGTTGTTGCCAAGGCTTGTTTTTTTTAATGTTTTGTACTCTGTTGAAATCAACATGCAAAAAACAGGACAAGGCACCCGCCTTTCAGCGGTGCCTTTCCTGTATATCCTGAATCGAATTACTTAACTTCTACTTCAGCACCAGCCTCTTCAAGAGACTTTTTGAGACCTTCAGCCTCATCTTTAGATACGCCTTCTTTCAATGTAGAAGGTGCTGCATCAACTAGGTCTTTTGATTCTTTCAAACCATTACCAGTCAATTCTTTTACAAGTTTAACTACTGCAAGTTTGTTAGGACCACCAGATTTGAGGATCACATCAAATTCAGTCTGCTCTGCAGCAGCTTCACCAGCACCAGCAGCAGCACCAGCTACCATTACTGGAGCGGCAGCAGCAGGCTCGATGCCATACTCGTCTTTCATAATTGTTGCTAATTCGCTTACTTCTTTTACTGTAAGGTTAACTAACGTTTCTGCAATTTGCTTTAAATCAGCCATTTTATTTAAATTTAAAAAGGTTTAAAAATAATTTGATTATGCTCTTCCTTCGAGCGTTTTAAGGATGCCAGCAATTTTGCCACCAGCTCCTGGAAGACCAGACAATACATTTTTCGCTGGGCTTTGCAACAAGGCAATGAGGGC